>CADCTO010000337.1 GCA_902805585.1 uncultured Armatimonadota bacterium
GCGCCGCTCGCAGCGGCCCCCGCCCGATCACCGAGATCGAGCCGACGTTCCGCGACCGCGCAACGACCTTCATCGGCGAGTTCGACCGCGTGCTCGGGGGCGGCGTCGTGCAGGGCTCGCTCGTGCTGATCGGCGGGGACCCGGGCATCGGGAAGTCCACCCTGCTAACCCAGGTTGCCGGGAATGTGGCCGGGGGGCACGGTACGACCCTGTACGTGTCGGGCGAGGAGAGCCCGGAGCAGATCAAACTCCGGGCGACACGTCTGGGCGCGGACCACGAGAACCTGCTCCTCGCGTCCGAAACGGATGTGGCGCAGATCGCGCAATACGTTGCGCAACTTCAGCCCAAATACCTGATCATCGACTCCATCCAGACCATGCAGAGCCCGGACGTCGAGAGCGCGCCGGGGACGGTCTCGCAGGTGCGCGCGGCCACGGCGGCGCTGGCCGCGATCGCGAAGGGGCAGCGCATCCCGGTCTTTCTCGTGGGCCACGTGACCAAAGAGGGCGCCATCGCGGGGCCGCGTGTGCTGGAGCACATGGTGGACACCGTCCTCTATTTCGAGGGCGACCGCCACCTCAGCTACCGCATCCTGCGCGCCGTCAAGAACCGCTTCGGCTCGACCGACGAACTCGGCATCTTCGAGATGCGCGAGGAGGGCCTGGTCGGCGTCGAGAACCCGTCGGAACTGTTCCTGGCGGAACGGCCGGAGCACGGGCCCGGCTCGACCGTGACGGCGACGGTCGAGGGGACCCGCCCGCTGCTGGTCGAGATCCAGGCGCTGGTGGCACCGTCCTACCTTACGTCCCCGCGCCGGATGGCGAGCGGTGTATCACGGGAGCGGGTCAATCTTATACTCGCGGTGCTGGAAAAACGGGTCGGCCTGTCGCTCGCGAACCAGGACGTGTACGTCAACGTCGCGGGCGGCGTGCGCGTCGAGGAGCCCGCCGTGGACCTCGCCATCGCGCTGGCGGTCGCGTCGAACTTCAAGGAGATGCCGGTCGACCCGCACGCCGTTTTCCTGGGGGAGATCGGGCTCGCGGGCGAGGTGCGCGGCTGCTCACAGATCGAGAAGCGGCTGAAAGAGGCGGGCCGCCTGGGCTTCACGTCCGCGATGGTCGCCCAGAAGAACGTCGGGCGCGACAGCAAGGGCGCCGGGCTGACGGTAGCCGGCGTGGACACGCTGCGCGCGGCCGTCGACCGCGCGCTGATCCCGCCGCAGACTTGACGGACGTCCCGGAAGATCAGCGCCCGCCGAGGCCGGAAAGCGCCGCCAGACGGCCGACGAAGGTGGAGTCCTTTCGACCCGGAACGGCTGGAGCCCCCTCGCGAGGGCCGGTGTCACCGCAGGTCCGGGGCAGGAGACGTTCGGCGATGCGGCCCATCGCGACGGCCGCCGGCGCGTCCGGCGCGTGGGTCAGGAAGGACCGGCGCGCCCGCACCGCGATCCCGACGGCGGGGTCCACGGGGACGCTGCCGGCATACGCGACGGACGCCTGGAGGAAGCGCCGGGCGACTTCGGTGACGCGCCTGGCAGCGGCGTCGCCGTCCCCGTCCGACGTGGTGTTGTTGACGAGCAGGTGGAACGGGATGTCCGCCCGGCGCGCCGCGACCACTTTGATCAGGGCATAGGCGTCGGACAGGCCCGTCGGTTCGGGCGTGGTGACCACCAGGGCTTCGTCGGCGGCGGCCACGAACGTCAGCACGCTTTCGCCGATGCCCGCGCTGGTGTCCAGCAGAAGCAGGTCGAACCGGGACGCGACTTCGCCGAGCTGCTCCAGGAGCATCTTCCGCTGCGTGCGGCTCAGTGCCGCCAGTTCGGCCAGTCCCGAAGCGCCGGGCATGACCTGTATATCCCGGGGGCCGGTGATCAGGGTGTCCGCCAGGCGCGCTTTTCCGCTCAGAACGTCGCGCAGATCCGCCCGGGGCGACAGGCCCAGCAGTATGTGGATCTTGGCCGGGCCGAAGTCCGCGTCCAGCAGGGCGACCCGCAGGCCGCGGCGCGCGGCGCAGAGCGCCAGGGCGACCGACAGGTTCGTCTTTCCGACGCCGCCCTTGCCGCCCGTCACCGCCAGCGTGCGCGCCCCCCGGGCCGGCGTGCTGTACGCGCCGCCGTCGTGGCTTTCACCCTCGCGTGTCGCCTGCGCTTCGCGGGCCAGGCGGCGGAGGTGCTGTGCCTGGTCGCCGGTCATAGCGCCCGGCTCGGATCCGCTTCGCCCCTGCTCAGTCCAGCGACGTCTTGGCGGACTTCTGGAACAGCGACACCAGCCCCGTCCCGGCCCAGTACGCGAGCACGGTGACGACGGCATACCCGAACGCGCGCGGCCACGGCAGCTCGAAAAGGATGCGGTTGACACCGATCATGCCGATGATGGCGATCAGCGTCTGGTACAGGTCGTAGAAGGATGGCAGAGGCGTGCGGCCCAACATGCGGAGGTATCTCCCTTTCGTCCGGTGGCTGGAGTCGCCGGCGCCCGTTTCGTGCGGTTTCTTGTCCATACCGGGATTATCGGCAGGATCTACGAAAACCGCAGGTTTACGGGGTGCCGGTTCGGGGTACAGTGTACCATCGCTTTTTCCGGATGACAAGGAAAAGCGCCGTGCCGGCCGTATTTCCCGGTCGTTCGTCGGGACGCAGGCGGCCCGGCCTGTAGGCGTCTCGTCCGCGGCTTCCTTGACTTCAGAGGGGCCCCGGGGATATACTGGAAGGGTGAGTACATCCACCGCGGACGCAGTGCTTCCCGCCGCCGGCGCCCCAGACGCCGCCGTTTCGGAGACGCGACCCGCGCCGCACCGGCGTATCCCCGAATGGCTGACCATCAAGGTGCCCCGCGCCCGCGACATCGGCCGCGTCGAAGGGCTGATGCGCGGCGAGCGTCTGGTGACCGTGTGCGAGGAGGCGCGCTGCCCGAACCTGGGCGAGTGCTGGAGCAAAGGCACCGCGACCTTCATGGTGATGGGCGACACCTGCACCCGGTCCTGCCGCTTCTGCGCCGTCAAGACCGGCCGCGGCCTGCCGCTCGACCCCGACGAGCCGCGCCGCGTCGCCCTGGCCGCGCAGGAACTGGGACTGAACCATGTGGTGGTCACGTCCGTCAACAGGGATGAGTTGCCCGACGGCGGCGCGAGCCACTTCGCGCGGGTGATCGCCGAACTGCGCGAGCGATCCCCGCGGAGCACCGTCGAGGTGCTGACGCCCGACTTCCGCGGGCGGCGCTCCGCCATCGAGACCGTGTGCCGCGCGCGGCCCGACGTGTTCAACCACAACGTCGAGACCGTGCCCCGCCTGTACCGTACCGTCCGCCCGCAGGCGAAGTATCCGCGCTCCATGGACTTCCTGCGCGCGATCAAGGAGATCGACCCGACGATCTACACCAAGTCCGGCATCATGCTGGGCCTGGGCGAAACGGAAGACGAGGTGGTCCGCGTACTCTCCGACTGGAAGGACGCCGGCGTCGACGCGGTGACGCTGGGCCAGTACCTCAAGCCGGGCAAAGGCTACCTCGACGTGGTCGAGTATCTGCATCCGTCGCGTTTCGAGCACTATAAACAGGTTGCGGAAGCAATGGGCTTCCTTTACGTGGCGTCCGGCCCGTTCGTGCGGTCGTCCTATAATGCCATCGATTTTTCCAACAAGTTTCTGCGCACCGAAAACGGCAGCGGCGGAGGCGGCGCGGTACCCGACGCCCGACCGGCGACACCCGGCCCGCGCCGCCTGGAGCTCCCCCTCGCGGTCCAGTAAGCCGCGACCACCCCGCGCCGCCCGCCGCGTGCTCCGCGGGGGAGGCGCGGCATGAAGCGTCGCCGCCCGCCGCTCCATGCCGGTCACCGCCTCTTCTGTTTCCTGCTGACCTGGGTCCCGCCGCTCGTGCTGCTGCTGCTCGCCGGCCGCGCGGTCGTGAACCGGCTCGACGCGGTTCTGGCGCAGGCGTCCCCGCTCGCCGCTGCGGAAGCGTCGCGCGCCCTCGGCCGCGAGGTCCGCATCGGCGCCCTGTCGCCCGACCTGACCGCCCGGCGCCTCTGGACCCTCCTGACACGGCGCCCCCTGGCGGGCACGCTGCCCGTGGTCGTCACCGACCTCGCCATCGCGAACGAGCGCACCCTGGAAGAAGCAGGCGCGCTCGCGACGGCGCGGCGCGCCACCGGCGAACTGTCCCTTGCCCGCCTGCTGATCGGCGATCTCGCCCGCGCGTTCCCGCGGATCACGATCGAGGCTCCGGACATTCTCCTGGTGCGCCGCGGGAACGGCCGGTTCAACGTCCAGGACCTGGTGCGGCCGCGCACCGGGCCGCCGGGCAAGCCGTTCCGGACCGTCCTCACCGTCCAGGACGGGCGGCTCACGTTCCGTGACTTCGCCGCGCGCCTGCCCGCGGGCAGGCGACCCGCGGTCAACCGGCTGGCGGACCTGGACGGCACCTTCGACCTGTCGGGAACGCGGACCATCCGCTTCGACGCCTCCGCGCGCGCCGCCCCGGACACCCCCACCGCGTCGCGGCTGGGCGGGCGCGTGCGCTCCTCCGGCGCCATCCCGCGCGGCACCCCCGCCGAGACCGCCGGTGCTCCGCGCGCGCTCGTCGCCGTGAACGCCGCCGACGCCGACGCCGCCTACTGGTTCGACTACCTTTTCGACATCGCCAGCTTCCGGGTCGGCGCGGGGCGCGCCGACGTGGACGCCCGCTTCGCGCTCCAGCGGGCGTCCACGCCGGAGGCCGCCCCGCCGCCCGTCCAGTTCGTGGGAACGGCGCGCGTGCGCGGCGTGCGCGTCTTCGCGCAGGCGCTGCGCACCCCGCTGTACGGCGTGGCCGGTGAACTCCGGTTCGACCGGAACGTTCTGCGGATCAACGGCACGGGCAGCCTCCTCGGCGGCCCCGCGACCGCGTCCGGCAGCGTCTGGAACTACGCCCCGCTCACGGACCGGGACCGGGCCGCCGGGCCCCAGGTGGCGCTGTCGGTCGATCTGCCCCGCGTGCGGACCGAACGGGTGGTCCGCACCTACTTCCCCGCCGGACTGCCACAGGGCGTGAGCGTCCGCGGGCTGGCCTCGTTCACGGGGTCCGTCCAGGGGCCGACCCGCCGCCTGGTGGTCATCGGGCGGGCCCGAATCCCCGAGGTCGGTTACCGCGGGCAGCGGGCGAGCAACGTTTCGACCTCGGTCGCCTACGCCGGCGGCCTGTTCACCCTTTCCGACGTGACCGGCCGGCTCGCGGGCGGCGCCGTCACCGGGCGTGCGGTGCTCCGGACGGGAGTGCCCGCGGCGGCGGCCGAAGGCGGCGCGGGCGGCGCCGCTCGCGGCAGGAACGGTATCGCCACCGCTTTCGAAGTCGCAGTATCGGGCGCAAACCTGAACGAGCTGCGACTTCCCGGCGTGGCTCCCTCCTCTCTCACCGGACGCGGCGACGTCGCCGCCGTGGGCAAGATCGTCGGGGGGCGCGTCGAGGCGGCTGCGAACGTGCAGACTCAGGGGGTGACGTTCCGGGGCATCGCCCTGAGCCAGGCGCGGGCGCGGGTCGTCGTGGTGAACAACCGCGTCGTCGTCCCCGCCCTCGTCGCCACCTCATCGGCGGGCGCGGTGCGCGTCCGGGGAGACGTCTCGCCGCGCGGCGACCTGGACCTGGCCGTGAACGCGGTCGGCATCGACCTCCGCCGGATCGCCCGCGCGCTCGGACGCCGGGATCTGGAGGGGACGGCGTACGCCTCGGGCCGCGTCAACGGCACACTCCAGGCGCCCGTCCTCACGGCGCAGGTGCGGGTGCTGGCCCCGGGCTACGGCGCGTACCGGGCGGACCTCGTCAGCGGCACCCTGCGCGCCACCCGCACGCGCATCGCCCTGGGCGACGACGTCGTCGTCCGGCGCTTCCCGGCATCGGCCCGCGTGACGGGCGCGATCGCGCTGCGTCCGCAATCCCCGCCGCGGCTCGACCTCGTCGTCCAGGCCCGCAGCCTCCAGATCGGCGAACTGCTCCGCCAGGCCGGACAGAAGGAAACCGTCCCCCCGCAGGTGGCGGGCGTCGTCGAGACCGCCACCCTGCGCGTCACGGGAACGACCGCCGACCCCCGCCTCGTCGGCTCGGCGCAGGTGAACAGCCTGGTCGCGGGCGGATACGCGATCGACCAGGGCCGCATCTCGTTCCAGTACGCCGACCGCCTCGTCACGATCACCGAGGCGCGCCTCCAGGACCCCCGGATCGGCGCCCTCACCGCCCGGGCGCGGGTGCTCCCCAACGGTCAACTGGTGGGCAGCTTTTCCGCACCGAACTTGAACCTGGCGACTCTGTCACCCCTGACCCGCCGGTTCGCCACGCTGGGCGGGACCGTGTCCCTTTCCGGTGACGTGTCCGGCACGCGGACTCGCCCGGTCCTGGACGCCCGGATCACGTCGCCGGAGGTCACGGTGTCCGGCACGGCGCTGCGCGACATATCCGCCTCCGTCCGCTACGTCGCCAACACCCGCACTGGCGACTCCCGGCTGACGATGCCCCGGCTGACCTTCCGCCAGAACGGCACGGGCGTGCAGGTGGCGGGCGCGTCCTACGACCGGCGCTCCGGCCGCGTCGGGGGCACGCTGTCACTGCGGACCGGCGACATCGCCGTGCTGCTGGACACGCTGCGCCGTTCGGGCCTGGCCTATACCGAGCAGGGCGCGGGCATCGTGAACGCGCTCAACCGCCTCCCGCAGCCCATCTCGGGCGGTTTCGCGGTCCGGAGCCTTTTCGTGGGCGGCCGCGTCACACCCGAAGGGTTCGTCGACCGCACGGTGCGCGCGAACCTGAGCGGGACCGATGTCCGCATCGGCCAGTTCCAGGCCGACTCCGCCGCCCTCGTCGGCTCGCTCGAGCGCGACGTGCTGACGCTGGAACAGTTCACGTTCAAGAACGACGCGACCGACACGACGATCCTGGCCCGCGGCACCGCCGATCTGGGCACGGGGGGCGAGATCAACGCTGTGCTGGAGTCGTCGAACGCCTCACTCACCCTGGTGCGGGCGTTCGCCCCGTCCGCGCGCGTGGAAGGGCGGGCCGACCTCTTCATCAGGGCGACGGGCCGGACCGAGACGCCCACCGTCACGGCGTCCCTGGAAGGCCGGAACGTGGCGGTCGGCGACGTGACCCTGTCGCTCCTCCGCGTGCCCGCGGTCGTGCTTCGCCCGACACCGGCGGCCGGCGAGAAGGCCGGCGAGATCGAGATCAGCGAGATACGGTTCCTCAGCGGCGACCACGCCGCGACCATAACCGGCAGGTTGCCCTTCTCCTACGCCGGCTTCAACGTGCCGGACGACCGCCCGATCCGGGTCCAGGCGTCGGTACGGGAGCAGAGCCTGGACCTCATCACGGTCTTCGCGCCCGGCGTCCCGCCCGAAGCGATCGGCGGGACCGTGACCGCCGAACTGGACGCCCGGGGCACGCGAAAAGCGCCGCTGCTTTCCGGCTTCCTGCGGGTCGTCGACGGAAGCTTCCGCATGCCGCGCGAGGAGGGGCAGGGTCGCGACCGCATCAACCCCGTCGCCGACCTGGACGTCAACCTCGTGTTCGACGGGAGCCGGATAACGTTCGAGCAGTTCGCCCTCGCCCTGGGCGGGCCGAACGGGCAGCGCGGCGACTTCGGCCGCATGGACGTGTCCGGGAGCGTAGACCTGAGCGGGCTGGAGTTCCTGCCGCGCGTCAACGCGGAGGGTCTGCCGGCGTCGCGCGTCGCGGAAGGCGGCGCCCTCAACCTCGCGATAACGCTCACCGACCTGCGCCCCGTCGCCGAAGACCTGTTCGTCAACCGGGGCGAGGTGCTCCGGGGCCGCATCAACGGCGGGTTCCGCGTCACCGGCTCGCTGGCGGCGCCGCTGCTGACGACGCAGGGAGGGGCGCCGCTGCTCGTCTCCGACGGCTACGTCCAGCTCCCGACGCGGCCGGAGGTGCCCGGCGGGCGCGCCCGCAGCCTGGCGGTCAACCCCCGGTTCGCCCTCGACTTCGCCATCGACCGGCGCGCGGCCCTCGTGGGCCCGGGCAGCTACCGGCTGGAAGCGGACGGCGAGGCGCGGGTGGGCGGCAGGCTGGACGGCCTGGACATGCGGGCGGAACTGATCGTGCAGAGCGGGTTCTTCCAGTTCCCGAACCGCTCGGCGCGCTTCCAGTTCGTCCGCGGCGGCCGCGTCTTCGTCACCTTCAACCCGCCCGAGGAGACCGTGGTCCGCGCCGACGATCTGGAAGCGCGGGCGACCGTCTATGTGCCGCGCGGCATCTCGCTGAGCCCGGCCGGTTTCCGGGAGCGGGGCGCCGGCACGCAGATCAGCGCCGCCCCGCCGACCACGGGCCGCGGCCAGCGCTACCGCATCACCGCCGCGATCAACGGCAACCTGCTGGCGGCGGCCAATCTGGAGCCGGCGGCCCTCGACCTGGACTCCGACCCGCCGCTGGAGCGCAACCAGATCCTTTCGCTGCTCCTGAACGAACAGCAGCTCGCGCTCGTCGCCCAGGGGAACGTGGACCGCGCGCTCCAGCTCGCCTTCACGCAGGCGCTGACGTCGAGCCTGGTGCCGACGCTGTTCTCGCCCATCGAGCAGTCCGTCTCCTCGGCGCTCGGCCTGGAAGAGTTCGCCCTGGAGTACAACCCGGACGCCCCGCTGACGCTGCGCTTCCTCAAGCGCTTCCCGGACCCGTTCGAGCGCTTCCTGGTCGGCTACACCCGGACGCTCTCGGCGTTCGGCGGGCGGTCGGAGCCGGGCCGGCCGCAGCCGTACGAGCTGAGCCTGTACTACGAGCTCGGGACGCGCCTCCAGATCGGCATCACGGCCGACGAGGAGCGGGACGTGTTGACCTTCCTGCGCGGGTCGCTCTCGTTCTGAGGTTTTGTCACGGTTTCCCCGCTGCGGGACGTGGTACAATGGGCGAAGCGCGTGGCCGCTTGCCCGGGGGCCGCGGCCCCGCGGGCCGGGGAAATCTGAAACTTCCGCGTCCGCTTGCTGTCTGAGCAGAGGACGCGAATGACCGCGTTCCGAGGAGGACCTGGGGTGGGTGGCCCACCGCTGGATGACGAGGATCGCGGGCTTTCGTTCGAACAGGTCCATAAGAAGTATCAGTCTAAGATTTTCAACCTGATCCTGCGCATGGTCGGTAACGTCGACGATGCGGAGGATCTGACGCTTGAGACGTTCGTGAACGCCTACAAGGCCTGGGACCGGTTCCGGGGCGAGGCGCGCGTATCGACCTGGCTCCACCAGATCGCCGTCAACAACTGCAAGAACCGCTTCAAGCAGCGCGACCGGCGCAGGGAACACGAGTCGATGTCGCTGGACGAGACGATCGAGACCGATTCCGGCGAGCTGGGGCGCGAGGTCGCCGACTGGCGCGACGCCCCCGAACGCGTACTCATGGACCGGGAACTTTCCCAGCAGATCCAGAAGGCCGTGGATGCGCTCGCGCCCGAGTACAAGATCGTGCTCGTCCTGTGCCAGGAACAGGACATGAGCTACGAGGAGATCGCGCGGGTCACGGGCCTGTCGGTCCCGGCCGTCAAGACGCGTCTCCACCGCGCGCGCAACATGATGCGCCGCCGCCTGGAACCGTACTACCGGGGCTGGAGCACCCAGCCCTGAGCCGGCACGGCCGCAGCGGGCACGACCGCTGCGGCGAGCACAGCAGCAACAACAACATTCCACGTATGTGCGTATGAGAGATGACAATAGATGATAAAGGATCAGGGAGAATGATCAGTCGTTTTGCCGCACTGCCCTTGGCGGCGTTGATCTTGTACGCGCCCGCCCAGGCGCGGGCACAGGCCGGGCAGACCGTCGCCGAGGTCCTGGTGCGCGGCGTTTCCAAGACGAGCGACGCGGTGGTGCTTTCGGCCGCCACGTTGAAGCCGGGGGTGGCGTTCACCAACGAAGCCTTCGAGGCGGACAAGACCCGCATCCGTGATCTGGGTCTGTACTCCTCCGTCAGCGGCCGGACCGAGACCACCCCGCAGGGCCGCCTGCGCGTCGTCTACGACGTGGTCGAGAACCCCGTGATCAACAACATCGTCGTCACGGGCAACAAGGCGGTTTCGACCGAGAAGCTGGTGGCGCTCGTCCGCTCCAAGCCGGGCGAGGTGCTCAACACCGCCGTGGTGGACGCCGACGTGCAGCGCATCCAGCGCTACTACATCGACCAGGGCTACCTGGCCTTCGTGTCGGACCAGATCGGCATCGATCCCAAGACCGGCGTGCTGACGATCCCCGTGGTCGAGACCGTGGTCGAAGACATCACCATCACCGGCAACAAGAAGACCAAGCCGGTCGTCGTCACCCGCGCGATGAAGACCAGGCAGGGCGAGCCGTTCAACACGCAGGTGTTGCAGCGCGACCTGTCGCGCGTCTTCGCGCTCGGCATCTTCGACGACATCGGCCCGGTCAACCGGCAGCCCGGTTCCGAGATCGGCAAGGTCGATCTGGTGATCCCGGTGCAGGAGCGGCGCACCGGCCAGGTCGCCGTCGGCTTCGGCTACTCGACCCGGCAGAAGCTGGTGGGCCGCCTGGAGCTTTCCGAGTCCAACTTCCGGGGCCGCGGCCAGGGCGTCAACTTCCTGTGGGAGGTCGGCGGCATCGCCTCGCGCAACTCGTTCGAGGTCGGCTTCTCCGAGCCCTACCTGGACCGGAACAACACGTCGCTGTCGGTCAACCTGTTTGACCGCGTGCTGTACCGGTTCACGCGCTCGCTTTCGTCGAACGCGACCGACGGCCAGGACGACGACCCGTACTACGAGCGGCGCAGAGGCGGGGCCGCCACGATTTCGCGCCCGTTCTCGGACGTGACGCGCGGCTACGTCACGCTCCGGAGCGAACAGATCAACGCCAACAGTCTGGACATCAATTTCGATCAGCTCACCGACGACCAGATCCGCAACATCCGCGGCGCGCTGATCCAGGACGGCACGGTCAGTTCGGTGACGCTGCGTGCGGCCACGAACACGCGCGACAACGATCTGGACCCCGCCGCCGGCTTCTTCTTTTCGCCGTCGGTCGAGGTGGGGACGTCGTCGTTCGACTCCCAGAAGCCCCTCATCAACCCGAACTTCGATCCGGACTCCCCCCCGGGGGACGACAACCCGCGCGTCCTGCTCGATCCCCGGACGCAGGAGGGCGGGTTCACCAAATACAACCTGGATCTGCGCCGGTACATCTCGCTGAACGGGCGGCGCAAACCGGGCAACATCACGGAACCCAAGCGCGTCCTCGCGGCGCGCGTGCTCTTCGGCGTGGCCCAGGGCAGCCTCGGTTTTTCCGAACAGTACTTCGTCGGCGGCGCGGAAACGCTGCGCGGGTATCCCGACGACCGCTTCTGGGGCAACCGCCTTTTCCTGGCCTCCGCCGAACTCCGCGTCCCCTTCGACAACAAGGGGAGCGTCACGGGGGTCCTGTTCGGCGACGTAGGTGACGCCTGGGGGGCGAGCGCCGAAAACGCCGAGAACATCGAGGATTTCGAGCAGCACAGCAAGTTTTCGCCGCGGGTCGGCTTCGGCCTGGGCGTGCGCCTGCGCACCCCGATCGGCCCCGTGCGGCTCGACTACGGCTTCGGCGAGGGCGGGCGCACCCACTTTTCTATCGGCCAAGCGTTTTAGGTCACGGACGGGGGCGGGGTATGAGGGGGGGCGGAAGGCTTCTTCACCTCATCCCACGCCCCCGTTTCTTAGAACTATCATTTAAGGAGAAACTTTTGAAAAACGGCTATATCAAACAGATAACGGCGACCGGGGGCCTGGTCGCTTTCGTGGCGGCGGCGTTGGTGATGGGCAGCAGGCCGGCGACCGCGCAGAGTCCGGCGGGGCCTGTCCCCTTCGCGAGCGTGAATCTGCAGCAGGTGTTCGAGCAGTACAAGGTCAAGGTGCAGGGGTCGCAGGAGATACAGGCTCTCGGCACAGGGTTGGACAGCGTTCTGCGGCGGCTCGAGGAGGCGTCCGCGATGTTCCTGCCCGACAACGAGGCCCGGGAACTCTCGACCCTTTACGAGAAGGCGAGCCCGAGCGACGCCGACAAGGCGCGGATCGGCGTCCTGGAGGCCAAGGCTGGGGGGCTGAGCGGGGAGCTGCGGACCCTGCAGAACGTCGCCACCCCGAACGACCAGCAGCGCGCCCGGCTGGCCGAATTGACGGCGGGGCAGCGCAAGGGCATGGAAGTACTGGTGGCCGTGCGGGGGGAGTACCGGCAGCGGCTGGAGGGGCGGCAGAAAGAGCTGTCCGACAAGATCACGGCAGACATGCGCACCGCGATCGCCAAGGTCGCCAAGGACAAGAACGTGGGGATGGTGTTCGACGGCGCGGTCGCCGTGTACTCGGCGAACGACATAACGGCCGATGTCATCAAGGAACTTAACAAATAGCGCGGGTAGCGCCGCCCGTGCGCTCGCACTGGCGGCGGTGACCGTGGCGGGTCTGGCGGCGGCGGCAGGGTGCGGGAACCGCGGCAGGCCCGCCGCCGCGCCCGCGCCGCCGGAACGCGTCTACGTGTCGCTTGACAGGCTCGTGGCGGGCCACCCGCAGTGGGACGATCTGCGACGGCTGGACGAGGCGGCGCAAGATCTCGGCCGCTTCGCCGGCGTGGGCCGGGTGGAGGGCGGGGACGCGGCGTACACGCTGCCCCGGCTCGTTCTGCCCCCGCTGCCTCCGACGAACCTTTCGGCACAAAAGGCGCAGCTCCGGGCACGGGCGGCGCAGCAACTGGACGTGTTCTCGGCGCGCCTCCGGGAGCAGGGGGAACGAGGTCTGGCGCGCCGCCGCGAAGAGCTGGAAGCGCTGGAGGAGCCACGACTGCTCCTGTTCGGCCGCGAAGCCGGGGAAGGCGTCTACGAGCGCGCCCGGGCGATCCGCGAAAGCAATGCGGCCCGGATGGCGAACCTGGAAGTGCGCATCAACACCTTCGAAGCGCGCATCGCCCAGGTGCCGCCGCCGCCGGACCCCGAGGTCCTGGAAGCGCGGGTCGCGGAACTGCGGGCAGAACTCGCCGCGGTGGAGCGGGAAGCCGTGGAGGCGGAAGCGATTGCGCGGCGCGAGGCGGATCAGCGCGTGGCGCGGGCCCGGGCGCAGTCGAAGGCGTCCATAGAAGCGCAACTGGGTCGGGCGCGGCAGGCCGGGGAAGCCTACATCCGCCGGCTGGTGGGGACGCAGGGCGCCGTGCTGGAGGAGGACCTGCGGCGCGTGACGGACGCGCCGGTCACCGGGGGGAGCGCGGCGGGCCCCTACGTGATCGAAGTGCCGTTCGCCGCCCGCGCCTCGGCGGGCGCGACGGTCGAAACGGCGCTGGACCGCGTGCGGCAGCAGCGCCGCACGCTGCGGCGGTTCATCGCCGCGGACGTGAGCGCTCTGGTTCGGGACGCGGCGGCGGAGCGCAACCTGCTGGTGACGCTCGACCGCGAGTCCGGCGGCGCGCCGGACCGCACGGAGCAGTTCCGCGCCTGGATCTGGAGCGCAGGGCAAGGCAGGGAGGACAAGCAAACATGAACGCAGCCATAGCGCGGACGGTCGGCGAGCTCGCCGAGGTCGTTCAGGGGCGGGTCTACGGCGACCCGCAGACGATCATCCGCGGCATCGCTTCCATCGAGGACGCCCGGTCCGGTGACATCACGTTCGCGGAAAGCGTCCGGTTACTGGAGAACGCCGAGCTGTCGCCCGCCTCGGCCATCCTCGCCCCCGATAGTGCCGGGGACGGCGCCCGCGGCGGCCTCGGCGCCCGCAAGACCCTGATCCAGGTGGCGAACCCGCGCCTGGCCTTCGCGCAGCTTCTGGACGTCTTCGCGCCGGAGCAGTACGCGACGCGCGAGATCCACCGCACCGCCGTCATCGGCTCGGACTTCCGCTGCGGCGGCAACGTCTCCATCGGCGCGCACTGCGTCCTCGGCGACAACGTGCGCCTGGGCGAGAACGTCACGATCCACCCGCTGGCCTTCATCGGCGACGACGTCGAGATCGGCGACAACACCATCGTCCACCCCCACGTCACGCTTCTGCGCGGGACCGTGGTCGGCCGCGGGTGCCTGCTGCACGCGGGCGTCGTGCTGGGCGCGGACGGCTTCGGCTACCTGACCATGGGCGGCAAGCACCGCAAGGTGCCGCAGATCGGCAACGTGGCGGTCGGCGACGACGTGGAGATCGGGTCGAACACCACGGTGGACCGCGCCCGCACGGGCACGACGCGCATCGGGTCGGGCACCAAGATCGACAACCTGGTCCACATCGGCCACAACTGCGAGATCGGCGAGGACTGCATCATCGTCGCGCAGGTCGGCCTCGCGGGCGGCGTCGAGGTGGGCAAGAACGCCATCATCGCCGGACAGACCGGGGTCAAGGAGCAGGTCAAGATCGGCGAGCGCGCGATCATCGGTGCGCAGACCGGCGTCATGGGCGACGTGCCGGCCGGCGCGTTCGTGTCGGGGTACGGCGCCAAACCGCACCGCGAGGTGCTGCGCACGGCGGCCGCGGTGAACCAACTGCCGGGCCTCCTCAAGAAGATGCGCGAGATGGAACGCCGCCTCGCCACGCTGGAAGGGGCCGGGGAGGAAGTCTCGGAAGACGCGGCTTGATGGCGACCGCGGCGGCCGGGTCGTTCACGCGCAGAACGCTCCTCGCGCCGGTGACGGTGCCGGGGATCGGAATCCACAGCGGTGAGCCTGTTAAAGCGACGCTCGTCCCCGCCGGGGAACCCGGGGGCGGCGTCGTTTTTCGTGTCGGACCCGGGGCGCAGGAAATCCCGGCGCGTGCGTCGAACGTGACGGACACGCGGCGCTGCACGGTGTTGGGAAGCGGCGGCGCGGGCGCGGGGGTGGCGACGGTCGAGCATCTTCTGTCGGCCCTCGCCGGCGTCGGCGTCACGGACTGTTTCGTCGACGTGGACGGGCCGGAACTGCCGATCGGCGACGGCAGCGCCCGGCTGTGGGTGGAAGCCGTCGGAAAGGCCGGCGTGCGTGACCTGGCGGGGGCGTGGACAGGTGCGGAGCCCATCGCGCCGCGCGAACCGATCCTGGTGCCGGGCGCGGGCGGGGCCTTTATCACCTGTTTCCCGTCCGACAGTCTGCGGCTGACCGTGGTGATCGCCTTCGAGCACCCGCTGGTGGGAACGCAGGCGGCGCGCTGGGACCCGGCAGGGGGCGACGACTATGCGTCCGAGATCGCCGGGGCGCGCACGTTCGGGTTCATCGAGGAAGTCGAAGCCCTGCGTGCGGCGGGCCTTGCGCGCGGCGGTTCGCTGGACAACGCGGTCGTCGTCTATCCCGACCGCTTCTCGACGCCGCCGCGTTTCGCGAACGAGATGGCGCGTCACAAGCTGTTGGATCTGCTGGGGGACCTTTCGCTGGCCGGCAGGCCGGTCGTCGCCGACATCGTCGCCCACCGGCCCAGCCACCGACTGAACACGGAGTTCGCCCGCCTGCTGGAGCGCGGTGTCGGCGCCTGACGCTGGGCGCGCGTGGGAGCAAAACGCAATGGGGGATCGTTCATTGGTTCTTGATGCGAAGCAACTTCTCGAGATTTTGCCGCACCGGTACCCGTTCCTGCTCGTCGACCGCATCCTGGAGCTTGAGCCGGGGAAGCGGGCGGTGGGCCAGAAGAACGTCACGATGAACGAGCCGTTTTTCGTCGGCCATTTCCCGGGGCACCCCATCATGCCCGGCGTCCTGATCGTGGAGATGATGGCACAGGTCGGCGGCGTGATGCTGCTGACCGTCGAACAAAACAAGGGGAAACTCGCCTACCTGGCGGGCGTCGAAAAGGCCCGCTTCCGCAAGCCCGTGCTGCCCGGCGACACGCTGATCGCCGAGATCACCATGCTGCGCTCGCGCGGGAACGTCGGGTGGATGAAGGCGGAGGTGCGCGTCGACGGCAAGGTCGCCGGCGACGCCGAACTGTCCTTCGCCGTCGTCGGCCGCGAAGACGTGGCGGTTTGAAGGCGGGAACCGGCTCATGAACGTCCACCCTTCCGCCGTGGTCGACCCGTCCAGCGAACTCGGCGCCGACGTCGAGATCGGCGCGTACACCGTGATCGGCCCCCACTGCACGATCGGGGCCGGCACCGTGATCGGCCCGCACGTCGTGGTCGAGGAGTACACGTCGATCGGGCGCGAATGCCAGGTGCGCGCGGGGGCCGTGCTCGGCGGCCCGCCGCAGGACCTGAAGTTCAAGGGCGAGCGCTCGTTCCTGCGCGTCGGCGACCGGAACCAGGTCCGCGAGTTCGTGACCATGCACCGGGCGACGGGCGAGGAGCAGGCGACCGTGATCGGGGACGACAACCTGATCATGGCCTACGTCCACATCGGCCACAACTGCCACGTCGGGTCGCACACGATGATGAGCAACAACCTGGGCCTTTCCGGCCACGTCACCGTCGAGGACGGTGTCGTCTTCGGCGGCTTCGTCGGCGTCCACCAGTTCGTCCGCATCGGGCGCCTCGCCATGGTCGGCGGCTACTCCAAGGTCGTGCAGGACGTGCCGCCGTTCATGCTCGCCGACGGGCGGCCCGCCGACGTGCTGGACCTGAACGTGCGCGGCCTGCGGCGGGCCGGGCTGCGCCCCGGATCGCGCGCCGCGCTCAAGCATGCGTATAAGCTGCTGTACCGCTCCAACCTCAACGTGTCGCAGGCGCTGGAAGCCATCGAAGAGGAGACGGAGCCGAACGCCGAACTGGAGTACCTCGTCGCCTTCATGCAGCGCATCAAGGGTGGCTCGTCGGGGCGGCAGGACGACCGCCCCCGGCAGTGAGAACGGCGGCCGCCGCGTCACGGTCTGACGGCCCCTGAAGGAGCGGCGCGGGTGCAGGTCGCGATCATCACGGGGGAGGCGTCCGGGGACCGGGTGGGCGCGCAACTGGCGGAGGAGATCCGCCGTCTGCGGCCGGCGGCGCACGTCTGGGGCAGCGGCGGGCGGCACATGGAACGCGCGGGGGTCGAGGTCGTCTGGGACTCCAGCCGCTTCGGGATGGTCGGGATCGCCCAGGCGATCCGCCTGCTGCCCCGCCTGCTGAAGGTCCGGCAGTCCGTGCACCACGAACTGCTGCGGCGCAGACCCGGCGTGCTCGTGCCCGTGGACGCCGGGGGCTTCAACCTGGGCTTCGGCCCGATCCAGGGGCTGTGCCCGTGGGCTCGGCGCCACCTGCCCGACACGAAGATCCTGTACTACTTCCCCCCCGGCTCCTGGCGCAGGCGGCTGAAAGGCACCACGCTCGCCGGCAACGCCGACACCGTGGCGACGCCGTTCCCCTGGTCGGAGAGTGAGCTGCGCCGCCTGGGCGTGAACGCCACGTTCGTCGGGCACCCGCTGCTCGACCTGGTGCGCCCGGCCGAGCCGACGCCGGACTTCGGCGCGCGCTACGGGCTCGACCTCGACAAACCGGTCGTCGGGATCCTGCCCGGGAGCCGACCCCAGGAGATCGCGCACATCCTGCCCGTGCAGCTCGAGGCCGCGTCGATCATCCACCGCCGCGTGCCGGGCGTGCAGTTCCTGGTGGGCCTCGCCCCGACCGTGGACCGCGGGGACATCGTGCGCGCGGTCGAACACCTGCGCCGGCGGCACGCGGCGGAACATGAGCACAGCGTCTCCAGGGCGTCCAAAGATGCTCAGCGTGACGCCGCCGCCCGGCACCTGCCGCCGCTCGTGACGGTGGAAGGGGCGCTCGTCCCGCCCGACGAGGTGGCGCACCTGACCAAAGCGCCGGCGAAGCGGGTGGAAAAAACCGATTCCGACGGGGAGTTCAACCTCGCCATCGTCGAAGACGCCACCTACGACGTGATGGCGGCCTCGGACGTGCTCCTGACGGCGTCGGGGACGGCCACCCTGGAGGCGGCCATCCTGCATAAGCCGATGGTGATCGTGTATCGCATGTCGCGCTGGAACGCGCCCGAGTACCTGCTGGTGCGAAAGGCGCTGCCCCCGCACATCGGCATGCCGAACCTGTTGGCCGAGCGGCGCATCTGCCCGGAGTTCGTCCAGGACGAGGCCACGCCCGACAACCTGGCGCGCGAGGTGATCGACCTGCTCCTGCAGCCGGAGCGCCTCCTGCACATGAAGGCCGACCTCAAAAACGTCGTGTCGCAACTGGGCGAACCGGGCGGCGCGGCGCGCACGGCGCGCATGGTGATCGCGCTGGCGGAGACGAACCGGACGGCGCCGTAGACGCCGCGCCGTGGGGAACGCGCGCCCTCGCGGGCGTGGTAGTATAATCACGATGACGTCCCACCGACAGATCGGGAAACGGCTCCTCGCCTACCTGCGGCCGTACGCGGGCAAACTCGCGCTCGGCCTGCTGTGTGGCCTGCTCGCCGGCCTGGTCCCCGCGGGCGTCGCCGAGATGATCGACCGGTTCGCCCGGGTGACCATCGGCGCGCAGAACGGCGACCTGCGCCCGCTCGCCCTGGTCTGCGTCACCGTGGTCGTCCTGTACGTGCTGCTGTGGGTCTTCTCCTTCGGCCAGAGCGTGCTGCTCGCCGAGGTCGCACAGCGCGTCGGGATGCGCATGCGGGGCGACGTGTACGCGCATTTCCAGAGCCTGTCGCTCTCCTACTTCCACCGGCGGCGGACCGGCGCGCTGATGAGCACGCTCACCAGCGACGTGCCCAAGCTCCAGAACGCGGCGATGATGATCAAGGACGTGGTCACGACCCCGATCCAGGTCGCCGTGTACCTGGGCTGGCTGTTCTTCACGTCGTGGAAACTCACCCTGTTCGCCCTCCTGATCGTGCCGGTCATGGCCGCCGCCATCCAGATCCTGTCGCGGCGCATCCGGGGCATCTCCACGCAGTCGCAGCAGAAGATGGCCGACATCGCCGCCGTCATGGAGGAGACGCTGTCGGGCGCGCGCGTGGTCCGCGCCTTCTCGGCCGAGAGGCGCGAGATCGAGCGCTTCGATCGCGAAAACCGCGCCGCGCTGGACGTGAACATGCTCGGGGTGCGGCGGGGCGCGCGCTTGCGCCCGACGGTCGACCTGATCGGCGCGCTCGGCATCGCACTGACGCTCTGGATCGGCGGGCAGGAGGTCGCTCTGGGGCGGATGGAGTTCGGGTCGCTCCTCAAATTCCTGTTCCTCGTCACCCAGCTCGCCAACGCCGCGGGGCACCTGGGCAACCTGCGCGTCGCGTGGGAGGAGATGATGGGGGCCGCGGACCGCATCTTCACGGACGTGCTCGACGTCGTTCCCGAGGTGCGCGACGCCCCGCACGCCCGGCCCCTGCCCCCCGTGGAAGGCACCCTCGAGTTCCGGGGCGTCTCGTTCGCCTACGAGCGCGGCACCCCGACGCTTTCGGACGTGTCGTTCACCGTCGAGCCGGGGCAGGTGATCGCCCTCGTCGGCCCGTCGGGCGCGGGCAAGTCCACCCTCGCCGACCTCGTCCCGCGCTTCTACGACCCGACCGGCGGGGCGGTCTTCATCGACGGCCACGACATCAAAACGGTCCACGTCGAGTCGCTGCGCCGGCAGATCGGCATCGTGCCGCAGGAGACGCTGCTGTTTTCCGGCTCGATCCGCGACAACATCGCCTACGGCCGCCGCGAAGCGACCGACGCCGAAGTCGAGGCCGCCGCGCGCGCCGCCAACGCCGACTCGTTCATCCAGTCGTTCCCGGCCCGCTACGACACGCTCATCGGCGAGCGCGGGGCGACCCTGTCGGGCGGCGAGCGGCAGCGGGTCGCCATCGCCCGCTCGCTCCTCGCCGATCCGCGGATCCTGATCCTGGACGAGGCCACCAGCTCGCTCGACGCGGCTTCCGAAGCGCTGGTCCAGGAGGCGCTGGAAACCCTGATGCGGGGCCGCACGACCCTGATCATCGCGCACCGGCTCTCGACCATCGTCAGCGCCGACAAGATCGTGGTCGTGCGGGGGGGGCGTATCGTCGAGATGGGCAGCCACGGCGAACTGATGGCGCGCCGCGGTGTTTACGCCGCGCTCTACGAGACGCAGCGCCGGGCGGCCGATCTGTACCTTCCGGAGCAGTAAAAACCTGTGCCGTCGCGACCGCCCGCACCTCCCCCCGACGCTCCCCCTGCGCCGAAGGCGCGCGAGGCGGAAACGCCCCGTCCCGTCACGCTGCGCACCCGCCTGCTCGCGATCCTGATCAACGCCCTGGTGCGGCTCATCTGCGCGACGCTGCGCTTCC
>CADCTO010000338.1 GCA_902805585.1 uncultured Armatimonadota bacterium
CCGCCCGCTCCTGCGACGCCTGCACCCGCAACACCACCTGCACCCGCGCCCGCGGCGCCGCCGCAAGCGCCGCCCGCGCCTGCAACGCCGCCGGCGCCACCCGCACCGGCCACGCCTCCCGCTAACCCGGCGCCGAGCAAATAGGCCGTAGCTACTCCAGGCCGAGCAGGCGCAGGCTCGGGCGGTGCAGGATCTCGTCCAGTGTGGCGTCGGCGACGCGCGGCAGGTTGGTGCCTTCGACCATCCGGTTGAGGGCGCGCAGCCCGGCGATGGAATCGCCAGGGGTGGTGAACGGGTAGTCGGAGCCGAACAGGATCTTGCCGGTGACGTGGTACTCCTGCGCGAGCACGAGGCTGTTGTAGAGCTGCCACGGGCGATAGTAGAGCGCGGACAGGTCGAGAAAGACGTTGGGGTGCTTGCGCGCCGTCACCAGCGCCTCGTTCTCGAAGGGGTGGCCCAGGTGCGCCAGGACCATCACCAGGTCCGGGTGGCGGATGGCGACGTCGTCCCACAGCGCGGGGCGGGTGTACCGCAGCGGCGCGAACTGGCAGAAGGTCGTGCCCGTGTGGAACAGGACCGGCAGCCCGTGCCGAGCCGCGCGGCCGTAAAGCTCGTCCAATGCCGGGTCGGTGGGGTCGAAGTTGGCGTACATCGGGGCGAGCTTGACCCCCCGCAGGTTCAGGTCGGTGCGGGAGCGCTCGAAATCGTCGAGGAAGTCGGGCTCGGTCGGGTCGAGGGACAGGAACGGGATGATCTTTTCGGGCGCCCGTGCCGCGAAGGCGGCGATCCAATCGTTGGGCACGTAGAAGCCGGTGTGGCGGGCTTTCATCCCGAACAGGATGCAGCGCTCCACCGGTTCCATCGCCCGCAGGTAGTCCTCGAACTCAACGGTCAGATCGACCGGGTAGCCGCGCGCCCGGTCCGCCTCGCGCACGAACGCGTCCGAAAGGTGCTCCGGGTAGCGCATCGCGTGCGTGTGGACGTCGACAATCACCGGTATTCTCCCTAAGGCGGGCTAGCGTGGCGCCGTGGCCAGATAGACGGGGCGCCTGCGGGCGCCCCACTGTCCCGGCGGTCCGTCGAAGACGCCGGCGCAGGCGGCGCCGCAGGCACGGCACCGCCCGTCGTCGGTCAGGTTCCAAACGGTCATCTGGTACCAGTCGCGCCCGATGAGCGTCGCGTCACAGGCGCGGCAGCGTGTGCTGCCGCCCTCCTCATCGTGGACGTTGCCGGTGTAGGCGTAGCGCAGGCCGTTCTTCAGCGCGATGCGCCGCGCCGTCGCGAGGGTGGCCGGCGGCGTCGGAGGCGTGCCGGTCATCTTCCAGTCGGGGTGGAAGGCGGTGAAGTGGATGGGGACGTCCGGGCCCAGGTTCTCCGCCACCCACTGCGTCATGGCTTCGAGTTCGCGCTCCGAATCGTTCTCGCCCGGGATGAGCAGGGTGGTGATCTCCAGCCAGACGTTGGTATGGCGCTTCAGGTAGATGAGCGTATCCAATACCGGCTGCAGGCGCCCGCCGCAGACGTCGCGGTAGAACCGCTCCGTGAAGCCCTTCAGGTCCACGTTGGCCGCGTCCATGTGCCGGAAAAACTCCGCGCGCGGCTCCTCGCAGATGTACCCCGCGGTCACGGCGACCGAGCGGATGTCGAGGGCCCGGCAGGCCCGGGCCACGTCCACGGCATATTCCAGAAAGATGACCGGGTCGTTATAGGTGAAGGCCACGCTGCGGCAGCCCGTGCGCCGCGCCGCCCGGGCGATCCCTTCCGGTGAGGCCGCGTCGGCCAGGGTGTCCATCTCGCGGGATTTGCTGATGTCCCAGTTCTGGCAGAACTTGCATGCCAGGTTGCAGCCGGCCGTGCCGAACGAGAGGACGGCGGAGCCGGGCAGGAAATGGTTCAGCGGCTTCTTCTCGATGGGGTCCACGCAGAAGCCGCTCGAACGGCCGTAGGTCGTGAGGACTATCGCGTCGTTTCGGCGCTCGCGCACGAAGCACAGGCCCTGCTGACCCTCGCGGAGACGGCACGCCCGGGGGCACACGTCGCACTGGATCCGGCCGTCCTCCAGTGCATGCCAGTATTTCGTCGGCGCGACGGCCGCCGTGCCTGCGTCCTGCATCTTGCCTTGCGAAGCCTTTCTTTTACCGGATGGGGATTGCGGGGCTGTGCGCCCGGCGAACCGGACGTACCCGTAGATATACGGCCCGCGCCCGCCGAAGGTTGCCGACGAAGCCGGAATGCAGCGGCTACAGCACGCCGTACTTTGCGTACACGTCGGCGAGCAGCGCACCCTGCTCCAGTTCTTCCCGGGTGTGGTTCTCGGCGGTTACTTTGTGCGCGGCCAGTTCCAGCACCTGCTGTTCCAGGGCGCGCGGCACCACGACAACGCCGTCCAGGTCGCCGACGATCAGGTCGCCGGGCTCGATGCGGACGCCGCTGATCTCCACGGGCACGTCGAAACCGACCACCTGCCCTCGGCCCCGACTATCGACGGGCTTGTAGCCCGCGGCGAAGACGGGCAGGCCGAGTGCCCGGATGCGGCGCACGTCACGGATCAGGCCGTCGGTGACGGCGCCCCGCCCGCCGCGCCGGACGCAGGCCGTGCTCATCAGCTCACCCCAGGGCGCGTTGCGCGTGGAGGCGCCGGTCGCCATGACCACGATGTCCCCGGGCCGGATCGAGTCGACGGCGCGGATCTCGCCCTCGTACGGGTTGTCCGGGATGTGGTACATGTCGCTCCACAGAACGGACTTGGCCCGGCCGACGAGCAGGCGGTCCTCGTCCACGGGGCGGATCTCCGGACCGAGCGCCTGGTTCCGGCAGCCGAGCTGGTCGCAGCTGTCGCTCAGGACGGCGGTGTAGAGCGTCGCGGCGATCCAGTCGAAGCGGGTGGTATCGTCGTCGGGTATCACGTCGGGTCTCCTTCCGGCGCCGCGGCGAACCGGCGCTCCCAGCCTTCGCCGAACAGGTCGAAGAAGGTCGGGGTGTAGGCGTGGGCGGCGATGACGTCGTGATCGAGTCCGACGCCGAGGCCAGGGCGGGACGCGTCGAGCGAGATGGCACTCTGCACGACCCGCGGGCTCCCCGGCACGGCGTCGCGCACGAACGGCGGCATGAAGTCGTCGAAGACTTCGAGCACCTTGAGGTTGGGCAGGCCCCGCGCGACGTGGGCGGACGCGGCGGTGCAGACCGGCCCCTGCGAGTTGTGCGGCGCGATCCGCAGGCTGTAGGCGTCCGCCCAGGCGCAGATCTTCCGCATCTCGCTCAGCCCGCCGCAGTAGAGGACGTCCGGCTGCAGGACGTCCACGCAGCGGTGCTCGATCACCGTGCGGAAGCCGTAGCGCGTGCAGAAATGCTCGCCGCCGGCGATGGGGACGCCGACCTTGTCCTTGACCTCGCGCCAGGCCATCGGGTCGTCCCAGGGGCACGGCTCCTCGAACCACCCGATGTCGAGCGGCTCCAGCAGGCGGCACAGGCGGATGGCCTCGACCGGCGCGAACCGGGCATGCGCCTCGACGAACAGGTCGATCTCCGGCCCGACGGCTTCCCGCACCGCGCGCACGATGGCGACCGACAGCGCGCGTTCCGAACGGGTCAACTCGCCCGCCCCCGCCCCGAACGGGTCGATCTTCAGCCCGGCGTAGCCGCGCGCCACGACGTCCCGCGCCCGCGCGGCGATGGCGTCGGGCGTCCGCTCGACCGTATACCAGCCGTTCGCGTAGCACGGGACGGTCTCCTGGAACGTGCCGCCGAGCAGGCGGTACGCCGGCACGCCCAATGCCTTGCCCTGGATGTCGTGGCAGGCGATGTCGATGGCCGACAGCCCGGCGCAGGCGATCATGCCGCCGCGGATGAAGTCGCCGAGGTAGACGCGCCGCCACAGCGATTCCGTGTCGAACGGGTCGCTCCCGAGCACGTGCTTCGCCTTCGCCCCGTGCAGATACGCGACGACCGCCTCGGTGCGGTTCGCCAGCGTCGCCTCGCCGATCCCGGTGATGCTGGCGTCGGTCTCCAGCTCGACGAAGACAAGGTTGCGCCAGCCGTCGAAGAGGACGTAGGTTTTGAGATCGGTGATTCTCATTGAGATCGCTAGTGCCCCAGCGACTGAAGTCGCGGGCGACGAAGGCGCAAAGTCCACCTACGTGGACTGATGGCAGGTCGCGGCTCCGCCGCCTTCCGATTCACAGTCTGCTTCAGCAGACTTCGTGTTTTTGTTGCCCGCGACCTGAGTCGCCGGGCTCTCATCGGCCGACCTCGCCTTTCCGTCGTCCCAGCCGGGATGCGCGACGCGGGTCGGGCTCGCGGCGGCCTCCTCGCGGGGCACGCGTAGTGCGGGCTCGGGGTGCGCGTCGAACGGCACGTCCATCCCGGCTTCCCGGCGTCGGTCCAGCGCCTGCTGGAGCACGGCGAGGCGGCGGCGCGTCCACGCCTCGGGCCACTTGTGGTGAACGGCGCCGTTCTGTGCGGGGTCGGGGCGGTGCACGGCGTCGATGAAGCGCAGGTCCCGGAATTCGTAGTAGATGACACGGCGCAGGGGCGCGTTCCGTGTTTCCGGAGAGCCATGGTAGAGGGTCACGTCGTGGACGAGGAGGTCGCCGGGCCGCATATCCACGCGCACGGCTCCGGGCACGCCCGCGTAGTCGCCCTGGGCCGCCAGTTCGCCCACGCGGCTGACCGTGTCTTTGTTGGAGCCGGGGATGACGTAGAGCGCGCCGCTGGTCTCGTTCGCCTCGTCCAGGTAGATGTCGAAGTTGGCGGCCGGGAAGCGGCGGCCGGTTCCGGGCTCGTCGTAGAACATGGTCGGCCCGCCGCCGTCGCGGTGCCAGGGGACCTCGACGCCCGCGCCCGGCATCTTGATGACGACCGAATCGAAGGTGGGCACGAAGCGCTCGCCGATGATCTGCTGCACGGCGTCCAGGAGGGTCGGGTTGGCGAGCAGGCGCAGGAACGGGTCGCCCTTGCTCTGGATGTACTCGATGCGCCGGAGCACGGTCTCTCCGCTGCGCACCTTCCCGTACTGGAAGTCCTTGACCGCGCCCGGTCCGGGGGCGGCGTCGATCAGCGCCTGCGAGGCGTCGCGCAGTTCGCGCACCTCCTCCGGACCCAAAGCGCCACGTATAACCAGATAGCCGTTGTCGCGGAAAAACTGCACGTCCTTCGGGGTCAACATCTTTGTCTTCCTTAAAACAGACCCTAATGCGCCGGGGCGGGGTTGACGGCGGGTCGAGGAATGCTGCGGGCTCGACCAGAAACACGTTCTCCGCAGGAAGTCCAGTTTCCTGGTAGGTCTGCAGATGCACGCGTCGAGCCTGTGTCGCGGCCTTCGGGACGGGAGTCCCCCGGACGAGGTATCATGCGGTTATGGTCGCGGCGCTACCTGCGCGCTAACAGCAGGAACGGCATCCGCGTCTTCTGGAGGTTTCATGTCCAATCCCGCTCTCCTTTGCACACTCGCGACCCTGACGGCGGCCGTCGTGCTTGCCACGCTGCCACCCGCCGCCGAAGCCGCCCCGACCGCCAAGGGGCCGCTCGGTTTCACCGTCAAAAACATCGACGGCAAAGACGTCCCGCTCTCCCGGTACAAAGGGAACGTCGTGATGATTGTCAACACCGCCTCGCTCTGCGGCAACACGCCCCAGTACGCGAAGCTCGAAACGCTGTACCAGAAATACAAGGGGCGCGGTCTGCGCATCCTCGCGTTCCCTGCCAACGACTTCGGGCAGCAGGAACCGGGCTCGAACACGGAGATCAAGACGTTCTGCAGCACGAAGTACCGCACCACGTTCGATCTCTTCGGCAAGGTCTCCGTCAAGGGCGCGGATCAGGCGCCCCTATACCGGTATCTGACGAGCAAAGGGACCAACCCCAAATACGGCGGCGACGTGGAGTGGAACTTCGCGAAGTTCCTCGTCGGCCGCGACGGCCAGGTGGTCGGCCGATTCCCGGCGGGCAAGGACCCGCTCGCGCCCGACGTGGTGGAAGTGATCGAGGCGCAGCTCGCGAAGCAGCCCGCTAAGACGGCGGCCGCGAAGTAACGGCGGCCATACCCGCCCGCTGGCTCACCGGCCCGCGGGCGAGGCTTTCCTGGGGTCCAGCACGAGCAGCGACAGGTCCAGGCGGTTCTCGCTGGCCAGGATGCGCGGGTCGAAGCCGTAGGGCTTGTTCGGCTGCAGGTCTTCCACCTGCCGGGCGAACTCCAGCAGCGGGTCGGCCCGATCTTCCGGCAGCCGGACCTCGACGGGCTCTGCCCGCAGGGCGGCCACGGTGATGACCGTCTCCCCGGGCCCCAACCGGGGGTCCAGGGTCAGGACGCCGGCGAAGAGGCCGCCGCCCTGGGGGAGCAGTTCGATGGTCGTGCGCTTCTTGTCCTCGCGGGCGAAGACGCGCACCTTCGGGTCCAGGCCCTGCGGCGCCCGCATCCGGACCTGGACCCGCAGTGTCGCGCCGATGGGTGCGAGCGAGCCGTCCAGCCGCCCGTCATCGAGCAGCACGGCCATGTTCGCGATGCCCGACTTGCGCCCGCTCCCGGCGTGGGCAAGCTCCACCGTCTCCAGCCACGCCCGCGCGCCGACCAGCGGCACCGCGCCGTCACCGGCTGCACTCGTCGGCTCCATCCAGTACGCGCCGGCCGCGCCCCGGATTTCCTGGTACTGCGGCGCGCTCACGACCAGCCGCACTTCCCCGGGCAGCAGGTCGGCGCCCCGCTTTTCCTTCGGCTTCGCCTGGCGCTCGCCGAGCACGGTGCGGGCGACGCTCTGGCCCGCCCGCTGCCCCGCCACCTGCGCCACCACCGGGCCGGGACTTCCGGTCACCGCAGCGACGGCCGCCGAGCGGGCCGTGCGCAGCGGGTCGGCGGCTTTCACGACGGCGCCCACGAGCTTGACGGGCGCCAGGGCGACGGCCCCCATGCCCCGGGCGATCCGACTGAGCAGGCTCCGGCGTCCCGGTGATTGCAGCCGC
>CADCTO010000339.1 GCA_902805585.1 uncultured Armatimonadota bacterium
GGCGCGGAGATCGCACCGCGCACCGGATGGTCGGCGTCCTGATCGCGGGCGCGGCGGGTTCGGGATGGCTGAACACCGGGTTCGAGATCGTCTGGCGGGACCGCGTCCTGCTCGGCGAACGGGCGACCGCCCGTCTCGTCGAGGAACTGGCCTGGGAGCATTTCGTGACCGGCCTGGGGACGACCGTAGATCTGACATGGGCCTGGAAGGCGACCCTGGACCACACCCCGGAGGAGTACCTGCAGCAGGTGGTCCACCGTTCCACCTCGTACACCTACCGGCTGCCGATGAAGATCGGCGGCCTGGTCGCCGGCGCCCCCGAGTCCGAGATCGCCAAGCTTGCCGCGTTCGGGGAGCAGATCGGGCTCGCCTTCCAGTTGATCGACGATGTTCTGAACGTCAGACCGGCGGACGCGCACTGGGGGAAAGAGGTCGCCGAGGACATCGGCCAGGGGAAGATCACGCTGCAGGTCCTGACGGCGCTCGGTCGAGCCGGCGCGCCCGACCGCGCACGGCTGATCGGGATCTTGCAGGCGCGCACGGAGGACCCGGCGGAGCGGGCCGCCGCCGTCGCCATACTGGAAGCGACCGGGGCGCTGGAAGACTGCCGCCGCCTCGCCTATCGGCTCTACGAGGAGGCGTCACGGATCGTCGAGGGTCTGGCGGTGAGCGCCGAGGCGCGGCGCCGGCTCCAGGATTTCGCGGCCTACATCGTGAAGCGGGGGCGCTAGGGCGGGGCCGTGATGAACTCCCGGATCGCGCGGTTGACCGCTTCCGGTTCGTCGTGGACGAGCCAGTGACCGCCGGCCGGGAACCGTTTGACCGTCAATTTCGTGACGAGCTTGTCGAGGCCGTTGAGATTGCCGATCATGAGGCCGGGGTCCCGGTCGCCCCAGAGAACAAGTGTGGGCACGGTGAGGACCGGCAGGGTCACGGCGGGACGTGCGGTCTGCACCTTCGACGAGGTCGGCGCGCTTATCTCCGCCGCCCGGAAGTAGTTCAACGCCCCGGTGAGCGCACCCGGCTTTGCCCAGGCGTCTTTATAGGCCTTCCGGTCGGCGCTGGTGTAGGCGGCCGGTTTCGCGCTGCTGCCGAAGAGGTACCGGGAAAGCAGCGCGAAATCGTCCTTACGGAGCATGGCTTCGGCCCGCCTGTCCTGTGCCATGAACATCATCGAACTCGCCTGCATCTGGAACGGATCGGACCGGAGTTCGCGCTGGAACAGCGTCGGGTGCGGCGCACTGATGATGACCGCTTTGTCGAGGGTGCCCGGATAGTAGGCCGCATAGGCCCAGATCACCGCGCCGCCCCAGTCATGGCCTACCAGGGTCACTTTGCTGTTTCCGGCGACAGCGGCGATGAACGCGCGCAGGTCCGCGACCAGCTCGGTCATGGCGTAGTCCTTGACCTTCTTCGGCTTGTCGGAAAGATTGTAGCCACGCATGTCCAGGGCGATCACGCGATGGGTCCTGGCGAACTCCGCGATCTGGTTTCTCCACATGTACCAGAACTCGGGGAAGCCGTGCAGGAACAGCAGGACCGGTCCCGTGCCCCGCGTGACATAGTGCAGTTTGACGCCGTTCACGGTGGCGTAGGCATGCGTGAGCGCGTCCGCGCTTTTTTGGGCCGTTCGTGCCTCGTTAACGGGCGCGGGTTCCGGAGTCTGCGCCCGGACCGCCCGGGTTCCGCCCGGGGAAACCAGGGCGAGCAGGAAAAGCAGCGTAGCGACGGAAACGGCGGTCGAACGCGCGGGGGTGACGTCACGGGACCGGCCTTTTCGGGAAGGCATTTCGGGAAGCGGGAAGCAGATCGGCGTTTTGTCCATGGTTTGTTTGTGATTGTGGCGCGAAAGGGGCTTTTGCAGGCGTACCTTCACGGTTGCCGGGCGAAGCTCCTGCTTTCGTTTTGTCGCGTCGTGGTGCGACGAGGCACAATGAGACGTACGTCCTATTCCGCTTTCCGGGCGCAGGGTCTAATCTGTGAGAGGCACGCCCACGGAGGCGGGAGGAACGGGGTATCACACAGTTATGACCAGACCAGCGATGACCGGACTGCGGACGGCGCGGCGTCCCGGCTCCGGCCTGTCGCCCGTGCTCTGCGCCGCCGCTGCCGTCGTGATCTGCCTCGCCGCGCCGGCGCGGTCCGAGCCACCGGGCGCGGCGTACGACTCGGTGGCGCTGCGAGCGCGGGTGGAGGACCGGGTCGGCCGCCCGGTCGCGGGGCTGCGGCTCCGGTTCGACGCCGAGCTGCGTGGCGTGGCGCGGTACGCGAGCGGCCAGACCGGCGCGCTCGTGCGCCGCGAGGTACGGCACGCGCCCACCGGCGCCGACGGCGTCGCGACAATCCTGCTGCGCCCTTCCGGTTTCCGCGGCGAGCCCGGGCGCTGGTTCCGGGGGACCGTTTCCCTGCGCGTCACGTCCGACGACGCGGCGCGCCCGATGACGCCGGCCGCCGACGTGCCGGCGCTGGAAGCCGTCTGGAAAGCGCCGGCGCGGGTCGGCTCGCCGCCCCCGCCTCTGCTGACGCTGCGCGTGTGGGAGGAGCCGGACCGGACCGTGGACGGCTTCCCGGTCTGGCTGGGGCGGGACGGGCGTCTGGACCGCGTGGTCGTGCTCCTGGAAGGGTTCGACCTGTATAACCGTTACAGCGCGACGGACAACCTGAGTCTGGTGGGCGGGGCGGGCGACGCGCTGCGGGCGCGCGGCATCGACATTCTGGTGGTCAGCTTCCCGGACTCGCACCAGGCGCCCGACACCCTCGCCCCGGTCGCCGCCCGCGCGATCCGGGCGGCGGCCCGGGCCTCCGGAGGGCCGGTCGCCGTCGCGGGCCTGAGCGCGGGCGGTCTGGCCGCGCGCTGGGCGCTCGTCGAGGCCGAGCAGCAGGGCTCGCCGCTGCCGGTGCACACGCTCCTGTGTCTGGACACGCCCAACCGGGGCGCCAACATCAACCCGGGGCTCCAGGCGATGGTGCTTCGCTACGGCGCGGCGGCAGACCGCGCGGCGCTTTCCAGCCCGGCCGCCCGCGTACTGCTCCGCCGCTCGGTCAGCGACTGGAGGAAGGAGGTGCGCTGGAGGACCGTCGGCCTGCCCCTCATGAACCGGCAGGTGCCTACCGAGTACCCGGGAAACGACGCCGCGCACCGCGCCTTCTTCGACCGGCTCCGCGCCCTCAACGACCGGGGCGGCTACCCGAAACAGTCCCGGCTCGTCGCCGTCGCCAACAGCAGCCGGCGGGGGGAGGGCGGCCGGAAAGACCTTCTGTACCTGTGGCTGCCGTTTACCTACTCGTGGACGCTCCGCGCCGGCGCGGACGACCGGGCCCCGGGGTCGCTGCTGCCCGCGTATTACGTGAACCGCTTGAAGACCACGCTGTCGTTCGGGATCGCCGGGACCTATCTACGCTCCGCGCCGACCCTCGTCCCGTCGGATTCCGCCCTGGACGCCGGGCCCGACGAGACGCCGCCGTTCGACGCCTGGTACGCCCGCCCGGACTACGCGCCCGCTTTGGCGCACGACGAGGTCGACCCCGGTGCGGGCGCCTTTATCGTGCGGGAGCTCTTACGGGCGGGCTGGCGGGAGGGCGCACCGAAGCCGCTGGCGGGCGCGCGTCAGGAGGGGAAGCGCTCGCCGTAGTGCCAGCGGGAGCGGATCTTGTCGTAGAAGTTGGGGCCGCCGGTCGCCAGCAGGCGCGCGTTGTGGGGCGAGCGGGAAACGCTCACGCGGTCGCCGGTGTGCACCGTGACGCCGATCTGCCCGTCGACCGTCGCGTTCACGGTGTCGCGCTCGTCACCCGCCATCACGGTCATGTGCACCGTTTCGGTGTCCGGCACCAGGAGCGTGCGCGCGTTCAGCGTGTGCGGGCAGACCGGGGTGATGAGCAGCACGGGGGTGGAGGGGTGGACGAGGGGGCCGCCCGCCGAAAGGGAGTAGCCGGTCGAGCCGGTCGGCGAGGCGACGATCACGCCGTCGGCGGCGTAGGTCGTGACCAGGTTCGCCCCCACTTCGGTGCGCAGGTGGACCATCCGGGTCGCGCTGCTGGCGACGACCACGTCGTTCAGGCCCAGCGGCATCTCCTCTTCGTGCCCGCCGCCGTCCCGGCGGCGCACCGTGCAGCGGAGCATCAGGCGTTCCTGCACCTCCGCCTCGCCGGCCAGGGCGGCGCGCACTTCGGGCAGGAGCCGGTCCGGGGTGGCCTCCGCGATGAACCCGAAGCGGCCGAGGTGGACGCCCAGCATGGGGGTCCCGTGCGGAGCCAGGAGCCGCGCCGCGGCCAGCAAGGTCCCATCCCCGCCCAGCACGACCACGAAATCGGAAGCGGCGATGCCGTTGTCGTCGGCGCAGCGGACGGCGACGGAGAGTTTTTCAGCCGTGGAGGTGCAGGCGCGGACGGTCACCCCCTCCTCGCCGAGCCAGTCCGCAAGTTCCTCCGCCGCCCGGACCGCCTCCGCCTTGTCTTCGTTGATCAGCAGCCCGACGGTCGGCATCCTATCCCCCCTGCCCCCTTCCCTGCGAGGGAAGGGGGAGCTACCGACATCTGTCGATTACGGGTTGACTCATCCCTCTGGACCAGACAGCCTTCCCGGGCAGACTCGGAGCGAAGCATCTGACGTCACTGCCGCCGGCTCCCCCTTCCCTCGCAGGGAAGGGGGCAGGGGGGATAGGCTACCGCGCCGCGCGCTGGCGGTTGAACCGGGCCAGGTTGCGCCGGGCATCGGCCATCGACGGGTCGACGTTGAGCGCCCGGCGGTACTGGACCATCGCCTCGCGGAGCTGGCCGCGCTTCTCGTAGACGACGCCCAGGTTGTTGTGCGCGTAGGAGTAGCGCGGGTCCAGCGCGATGGCCCGCTTGAAGGCCGTCGCGGCGGCGTCGAAGCTGCCGGCCTGCTGGTACGCCAGCCCCAGCCCGTTCATCGCGGGGGCCGACCGGGGGCGGATGTGGGCGACCTCGCGGTACAGGCGGATCGCCTCGGCCGTCTTCCTCTGGTCCAGCATGTACCCGGCCAGCAGGCTCCGCGACTCGTAGTCGTTCTTGTCGAGCGCGGCCGCCCGTCGCCACGCCGCCGCCGCCCCCGCCCGGTCGCCGCTGCGCGCGAGCGCGGCCCCCAGGTTCGCGTTCGCCAGCGCCCGGGAAGCCGGGCTGCCGGCCACGTGCACGGCGGTGCGGAAGTGGCCGACGGCGTCCTTGGCGCGGTTGGTGCGGTAGTACACGAACCCGAGGTTCACCAGCGCGTCGTAGTAGCGCGGGTTCGCGGCGAGCGCCTTGCGGTACGCCGCGGCGGCCTCGTTCTGGCGGCCCGCCCTCGACAGCATCACGCCCTGGTTGTAGTAGGCGGTCGGCTTCGCGTTGCCCGAGGCCAGGTCGCCGGCCTCGCCGAAGGCGGCCGCGGCTTCCGCGAAGCGGTTCGCCCGCTGGTGGCCCTGGGCCTGGCTGAGGAGCAGGTTATACCGGTTCTTGGCGGGCGTGGCGTTGGCGGGGTCCATTTGGGCGCCCTGGCGGTAGGCCGCCGCCGCCTCGGCCGGCTTGCCGCTCTGTTCCAGCGCATAGCCCAGGCTGGTGTACACGGAAGCGTCCTGCGTGCCGATCTGGGTCGCGCGGGTGTACGACTGCGCGGCCTGGCTGTACTGCTTGGCGCGGCTGTAGGCCAGTCCCAGGTTGATGTGCGCCTCGGAGGAGTTGGGGGCGAGCTGCGTCGCCTCGCGCAGCACCTCGATGGCCCGCGCGTTGTTGTTCTGCTGGAGCAGCGCGTTGCCCAGGTTGATGTAGGTGTCGGCGTCCTTCTCCTGGCGGGGCCCGGCTTTCTCCTTCAGCGCCACGGCCTTTTCCAGCGTGGTGACGGCACGCTCGGCCTGGTTCTGCTTCAGGTACAGGAAACCCAGCCAGCCCATCGCGTCGGCGTTGTCCGCGTTGGCGGCGGTGTAGGTCTCCAGTTGACTCGTGGCGGTCGCTAGGTCGCCCTGCCCGTAAGCGGTCAGGGCGCGCTGGAAGGCGGTCGGCTCCGGTGCCGCCGGCGTTGTCTGCGCCGCCGCGGGCTGCGCCGGCGTGGCGGGGGCGGCGGCTTCTTCGGCGGAAGCGGGCGGCAGAAGCAGCAGGGTGGCGACGGCAGCCAGAGTGGCGGAACGAAGAACGTGCATGATGGTAGTCTCCCGGCTCGATTAGTGGCGGAAAAGATCCTGGTCGCGGCCCAGGTAGCCGCGCATCCGCAGAACGGCCTGCGTGTGCAGCTGATAAACGCGCGATTCGGACACGGTCAGTACCTTGCCGATTTCTTTGAACGTCAAACCCTCGTAGTAGTACAGGGCGATGACCAGGCGCTCGCGCTCGGGCAGGCGGTCGATGGCCTTGCCGAGCTGGCGGATCCGCTCCCGGAGTTCGACGTCGGCCACGGGGTTGGCGGCTTCGTCGGGGAGTACGTCGGCCAGGTGCAGGTTCTCCGAGCCCTCGCTGCCGAGCAGCAGGTCGTCGAGAGACAGCACGTTGGTGCGCCCGGTGTCCGACATCAGCTTGGCCAGGTCGTCCTCGGTGATGCCCAGGTGCTGGGCGACCTGACGCTCGGACGCCGGATGGCCGGTCGTGCTTTCCAGGTGGGAGAACGTGCGCTCCAGGGTCTTGGCGCGCTCGCGGACCGACCGGGGCACCCAGTCCTCCTCGCGCAGCGATTCGAGGATGGCGCCGCGGATCAGGGCGATCGCGTAGGTCTCGAACTTGACCTGCCGGCCCGGGTCGAACTGGTCGACGGCCTTGATCAGGCCCATCGCGCCCGCGGTGTGGAGGTCGTCGCGTTCCAGGTTGGGGGGCAGGTTGGCGACGACGCGACCGGCGGTGATCTTGACGAGGTAGGCGTAGTTGTCAATGATGGAGGCGCGCG
>CADCTO010000340.1 GCA_902805585.1 uncultured Armatimonadota bacterium
GCCGGGACGGCCGGCCAGCGGCGCCGCGGCGCGCCCGACCTCGACCCCGGCCGCGTCGTGGAGCGTCACCGGCGCGACCGACCCCGGTGAAAGCTCGAACGCCAGCCGCCAGCGGAATCGGGTGCGGGTGCCTTCCCCGGAGCCGGCGACGGGCTCGCCCTCGGAGCCGCCGAGGCGCACCCGCAGGGCGGCCAGCGCCGCCGCGTTACCGGCGCCGGCGCGGTCTTCTCCTGCCGCCGCCCTGCCGGCCCTGGGCCGCGCCTCGACGGTGCCCGAAACGGTGTCGCCGGGCCACAGGTCGGCAGGCAGGCTGCAGATCAGATCGCCGTAGTCGGTCCGGAAGGTGAAGCGGCCGATGCCGCCGCGCTCCTCTTTACGCTCGGCCCGCACGCGCAGAGTCGGTCCCGGGGTAGGAACCGTGGTCGCGGCAGGAGCCGGCTGCTGCGGGACCGGCGGCGTCGGGAGCTGCTCCCCGGCAGGGCGGGCGGGCGCCGCCGCACACAACAGAACGGCGAACGCGCCGCCGCTGGCGCAGACAGACGAAGCGAGGAGCCGGCGGGCGCGGGCTGCGGCTATGGGAAAGAGTCGGACGGGATTCATAGGGTGACCTCCGGATGTGGTTTTCGCTGCAATGTCCCGAAACGGGATCAAGGCCGACATGATGTGATCTCCTTTACTCTCGTGATGGTCTGCTCCACCGCACTGGGTGCGGTGTGTCGGAGCCGCTGCGGCGGCGCCGGCTCGGCCGCAGCGATGCCTTCGGGTCACGGGCAGCGGGCCGTGTCTTCGGAGTCGGTCATCGCGGTGCCGGGGATGCCGTGCAGGTCGTTGTAGGGGTTCCCGGGCATGCCGGCGGCGTCCAGAGCGGCCTCGGAGTTGCGCAGCGGCTCGTCGGTCTTCCAGGAGTAGTAGACGGGGCTGCGCGAGCCGGCCGGGGTCTTCCCGCCGGAGGGGACGCCGCTGTAGCGGTGCCACTTCGAGTGCCCGTCGACGTAGCTGACCACGACGCCTTCGTTGTGGCGGGCGTATGCGGGGTAGTCCGCGGCCGAGAGCATCGGGCGCGTCTTCATGTAGCCGTCGTAGAACATCAGCGTTTCGGCGGGGACCGGAGCGTCGGCCAGGCTGGACACCGGCGTGTATGTGGACTGCAAGGGGCACAGGTTGTCGCCGAAGAGGGCCAGGTTGGGCAGGAAGGCCACGTAGCGGAACTCGCCGCCGGACCGGAGGCCCATCGATCGCAGTCGGGCTTCCCAATCGACCCCGGGCTTGTAGGAGGGGCACGTGAGCACGTCCCGGTTCTTCAGGTACGGGAGGACCAGGTCGTACACCTGGATCAGGGTGTTGGGCAGGCGCAGTGAGGCGCTCATGGGCAGCGTCTCGTCGTAGTCCTGAACGTACATCAGCGTCGAGAGCGCGATCTGCCTCTGGTTGCTGAGGCACTGGGCCTGCCGCGCCTTCTCCCTGGCTTTGGCGAAGACCGGGAAGAGGATCCCCGCCAGAATGGCGATGATCGCGATGACCACGAGGAGCTCGATGAGCGTGAACCCTGCCCGTGGGCGGGAAGCGGGCGTACCGCGGCGAGAAAACCGATGATCTCCCATGACTGACCTCCGTCTTCGTTAGAACTGCGCCACGACCGTCACCCCCTGCAGGGGCGAGAGCAGCAACGGCAAGTGCGACCGGCGCGCCGTCGGTCACACTCTACGGGGAGGCCATTAACAGAACATTAACGCCAGCAAACATGGAAGGAATTTTTATTCCGGGTGTGCCCCGACGGCGTACGCCACGGCCGCTTCGAGAGAAAGTGCGGCTCCCGCTGCCAGCGCCGCTCGGAATGCATCGGGCGCCAGCGCCGCCCGGGCCGGGGCGAGGGCGCGTTCATTCTGGGCCAGGTCGGAGGGGGACAGCCGCGCGCCTATCGACCGCCGGAGCGCCTCGGCCGCCCCGGCGAGACAGGCCGCGCGTTCCGCCGCAGACCCCGGGGCGTCCCCGGCGCTGCCGGCCTCCTTTGCGGCCTCGAGCCCGGCGAGCCCTTCCAGGGCGGCGGCGACGCCGCGCCGGTCGCCCAGATCCCGCCAGATCGTCAGGCTCTCCTGGTACAGGGCGCGCGCCGTGGTATGATCGCCCTGGCCCGAAGCGGCCAGGGCAAGGTTGCCGAGCGAGTCCGCGAGTCCGTATGGGTCGCCCAGCTCGCGCTTGAGCGCCAGGCTCTCCTCATACAGTGCCCGCGCGCGGACGACGTCGCCCCGGTGCCACGCCACGTTGCCCATGTTGTTCAGGGTCCACGCCACCCCCCAGACGTCAGCGTACTCGCGGAAGAGCGGGAGGCACTCGTCGTACAGGGCGCCTGCACGGTCGTAATTCTCCTGGGCCGTCTCCACGAACCCCAGGCCTAAAAGTGCGTAGGACAGGTGCTGCCGGTCCCCCGATTCACGCCAGATCGCCAGGCCCTCCTCGTGGAGCACCCGCGCCCCTTCGTAATCCCCCTGAACGTACGCCAGGACGCCCGCCCCGTTCAGCGCCTTCGCCCGTGGTGCGCTCCGGTCGGACGGGTCGGTCCGCGAGAGGACCGTCCGCAGGCGCTCCCGTCCCTCGCCCAGCCGCCCGGACGCCAGCCAGAACTGCCACAGGGCGCCCGCCAGGCGCAGCCCCGCCTCCGGAGACCCGTTCAGGGACCACTCCAGCGCCGCCTGGATATTGTCGTACTCCGCCTCCAGGCGGCCAAGCCATTCCGCCTGCCGTGGTCCCCGGAGGGGCGCCTCGGCCGCTTCGGCCAGCCGTAGGTGGAAGTCCCGGTGCCGGTCGCGTATCCGATCTGCCTCCCCCGCCTCCCGCAGGCGCTCTTCGCCGTAATCGCGCAGGCTCTCGATCATGCGGAAGCGCATCTCCGGGCCGATCTCCTCGGCCAGGATCAGGGAGCAGTCCCGGAGGTGCGACATCCCGTCCAGCGCATTCACCGGCCCGTCCGGGTCCCCGGACACCGTCTCCGCCGCCTCCAGCGTCCAGCCGCCGCGGAAGACGGAGAGACGGCGGAAGAACTTTTGCAGGTCGGGCGTGAGCAGCCCGTAGCTCCAGTTGATGGCAGCCCACAGCGTCCGGTGCCGTTCCGAAATGTCTCGCTTGCGGCTCACCAGGAGTTCGAAGCGCCGGTCGAGCTGCGTCACCATCTGCCGCGCCGTCAGCACCTGGACGCGCGCCGCGGCCAGTTCCACCGCGAGCGGCATGCCGTCGAGCCGGGTACACAGCTCTGCGACCGCGGGCGCGTTCCCCGGCGTGAGCTGGAAGTCGGGCCGGACCGCCTGCGCCCGGTCCACGAAGAGCTGAACGCTGGGGACCCGACTCATCCGGTCGGCGTCCTCGTCGGTCCGCGGGACGGGGAGCGGGAGGAGCGGGTATTCGCGCTCGCCGGTGACGTGCAGCGGCTGGCGGGACGTGACCAGGCAGGTCAGCGTCGGCAGGCGCGCGAGGAGCGTCCGCACGAGCGCGCCGCCCTGTCGCACCAGGTGCTCGAAGTTGTCCAGCACCAGCAGGGAGGGCTGGGCCGCCAGCAGCATCTCCGCCTGCTCCAGCCGCCCGGCTTCCAGCGAGCGCGGGATGCCGAGGGCGTCCACGACGGCGCCCGGGATGAGCCGCGCGTTCGCGAGGTCCGCCAGCGGCACGAACCAGACCGCGCCGCGGTAGGACGACCGCAGCCGTTCCGCCACCGCCAGCGACAGCCGCGTCTTCCCGGTGCCGCCGGGCCCCGTCAGCGTGACGAGCCGGGCCGCTCGGGCGTCGTCCGGCGGAAGGGCGACCGGGCCGCAGGGAGAAAGCATCTCCGCCAACCGCGCGATCTCTTCTTCGCGCCCGAAGAAGCGGGTGACCTGGAGGGGCAGGCGGCCGGCGTGCTCCACCTCGGCACGGGGGTGCGGTGCCTCTGCGGGCGGGAAGCCTTCGGGAGTACGGGACGGTACCACGGGTGCGGGCGCGCCGCCGGACCCCTCCACGACGCGGCGCGGGATTTCCGGCGCAGCCGGCGACGCCTGCGCGCGACGTTCCAGATCGCGAGCGTATTGACGCAGCGCCGGGCCGGGCTCCCAGCCTTCCTGCGCGCCGCGCCGATCCCAATCGTTGAACTGGCGCAGCGCCGCGTCGATCCCTTCACGGTCGCCGGAGGAAGCCAGGAGGCGCATCAGGTCCCGGCGGAACTCCTCGCGCATGGGCTCGACCTGGACCGCGTGGCGGGCATGCTCGAGCGCGCCAGCGACATCCCCCGCCTTTTCAAGTTCGCGGACCAGACCGTGGGCGGCCCCGACGAACGCCTCCGCGAGGCGTCGCTGCTCTTCAAGTACCCAGTCGTCGTAGTAGCCTGGCAGGAACTCGCCCTGGTAGAGCCGGACCGCCGCCTCCAGCAGCCGGACCCGCTCCGCGGCCGCCGCCGGACGGGCCGCGCCGGTCACGGCCGCGTCGAACTCGGTCACGTCCGCCGAGACCGCGTCCGGGTTGAGCCGGACGGAAAAGCGGTCGGCCTGGAGGACGGTGCCGCCCGGCACACCCGGGGGTTCGAGCTGGTGGCGCAGCGAAGAGAGCGCCACGCGCAGGTTATTGCGCCCGTGCTCCCGCTCGGCCTCGGGCCAGAGCAGCGTGATGAGGAGCTCACGCGGATGCGTCCGGTCGAGGTGACAGGCCAGATAGGCCAGCAGGACACCGAACTTCTGCGAGCGGAAGCGGGTGATCGTCGTTCCGCTTCGGAGGACGCGCAGCCCGCCAAACATTTCTACCCGGCAGCGAGGATCCACGCCCCTTGGCCATCCTCTCCCGGCCTGACGGAGGCCGATACTCTCCCCGAGGTGGCACTCCAACGTCGTTCGGAAGCTTCTTCTCCGCCGGCACGTCTGCTTCCTCCCCAGCGTATTTTGAGAGCGGGGCCTGTGGGCGGGCCCTCCGATCGATTTGGGGACGTTCATCGTGCCCGATGCTATCCCGGCCAAGTCGGGGGAAACACCACGGCGTGCCGCTAACGGGTGAGTCCGCGGGTACAATAGCGGCGATGCTCCGCGCCATCCTGTTCGACCTGGACGACACGCTCTGCGACGATGTCGCCGCCGCGGAGCAGTCGATCCGCGAGACCGCGGCGCACGCCTCCCGGGAACTCCCCGGCCTCGATGCCGACGCGCTGACCGCGGCCTTCCTCCGGCTCTACCACGAGCACTGGCACGCCATCGACCTGATCAAGCCGCCGTCATTGCAGGAAGTGCGGACGTTCCTCTGGAAGGGCGCCCTGGACGCCTGCGTCCAGGGCTCGTGCGATCCGGCCGTGGTGGACGCGGTGGTCGCGCTGTATGTCGATCTGCGCCGCAGCGGCGTCCAACTGTTCCCCGACGCCCTGCCGACGCTGGACGCGCTGCGCGCCCGGGGGTTCCGTCTCGGGCTGGTCACCAACGGCGTTTCCGAAACGCACGCCGAAAAGATCGTCGCGCTGGGCATCCGCGAGCAGTTCGACGCGGTCCTGATGCCCGACGTCATCGGGTACGCCAAGCCCGACGTCCGCGTCTTCCACACCGCCTGCGCCCAACTCGGGGTCGCGCCCCACGAAGCGGCCATGGTCGGCGACTCCGCCCTCTCGGACGTCGGCGGGGCGAAGGGGGCGGGCCTGTTCGCCGTCTGGTACAACCCCGACGGCCGCCCGTTCCCCTCGCAGACGCAGCGCCCGGATGCCGAGATCGGGGCGCTGCGCGACCTGCTGGCCGTGGTCACTTCGGGTGGCGACGGGCCCGCGGTCTCCCGCACCTGAGCCTTCCGGAAAGGCGGTACCCGGAGTCCTCCTGTTGCGCTTGCCGGCACGCCTCCGCATCCTGTAGTATAGGGATAGGGCAAAGGAGAAACCGTTCCGTTGGCAACCACCGATGACAACCTGCGTACCGAGCTGAAGCGCCTGTTCAAGCACGACGATTTCCGCGCCGGGCAGCGCGAGATCGTCGAGGCCGCCGTGGAAGGGCGCGACACGCTGGCGGTCTTGCCGACGGGCGGCGGGAAGTCGCTCACGTACCAGCTGCCCGCGATGCTGGTGCCGGGGGCGACGCTCGTCCTGTCGCCGCTGATCGCGCTGATGAAGGACCAGGCGGAGAACCTGCCGCCCGAGGTCGCGTCGTGCTCGACGATCATCAACTCCAGTCTGGACTCATCGGAGGTCGGGCGCCGGCTGCGCATGCTCACCGACGGGCGCATCAAGATGGTCTACGCCGCGCCGGAGCGGCTGCGGCAGCCGCCGTTCCTGCACGCCCTGCGGCAGGCCGACGTGTCGCTCGTGGTCGTGGACGAGGCGCACTGCATCTCGCAGTGGGGGCACGATTTCCGCCCGGACTACCGCGCCGTCGGCCGGGCCGTGGAGGCGCTGGCGCCGCGCTCCGTGCTCGCCGTGACCGCGACGGCGACGCCCGAGGTGCAGGACGACATCGAGCGCCAGCTCGGCCGCGACGTCCAGCGCATCGTGCGCCCGACGCACCGCGACAACCTTTTTCTCTCGTGCCGCAAGGTGCAGGGCGAGGACGAGAAGCTGTGGGCGACCCTGGAGATCTGCAAGGAGACCGAAGGCGTCGGGCTGGTCTACGCCGGTTCGCGCGAGAAGTGTGAGCAGCTCGCCCGGATGCTGCGGCGCCAGGGCATCGCGGCCGGCTTCTACCACGCGGGCCTGCCGCCCGACGAGCGGGCGCGGGCGCAGGACGACTTCATGCAGGGCCGCGTCCGCGTCATGGCGGCCACGGTCGCCTTCGGCATGGGCGTGGACAAGGCCGACATCCGCTTCCTCGTCCACTATCACCCGTCGCGAACGCTGGAAAACTACTATCAGGAGGCGGGGCCCGCCGGGCGCGACGGCATGCCC
>CADCTO010000341.1 GCA_902805585.1 uncultured Armatimonadota bacterium
CGTTGTGGCCGCCGAAGCCGGAGTTGTTGGACACGACGACGTCCACCCGCGCGGGGCGTGCCCGGTTCGGGACGTAGTCGAGGTCACAGTCGGGGTCGGGGTTCTCGTAGTTGATGGTCGGCGGGAGCATCCCGCGGTCGATGGCGAGCGCGCTCGCGATGGCCTCGATGGCGCCGGCGGCGCCGAGCAGGTGCCCGGTCATGCTCTTGGTGGACGAGACGGCAAGCTCGCGCGCGTGCGGCCCGAACACCGCCTTGATGGCGGCCGTCTCGTTCTTGTCGTTGTGCGGCGTGGACGTGCCGTGCGCGTTGACGTACCCGACGTCCTGCGGCTGCACGCCCGCGTCCGCGAGCGCCGCGCGCATGGCGCGCACGACGCCTTCCCCCTCCGGGGCGGGCTGGGTCATGTGGAAGGCGTCCCCGCTCATGCCGTAACCGGCAAGCTCAGCGTAGACGTGGGCGCCCCTTTTCTGTGCGTGTTCCAGGGTTTCCAGAACGACGATCCCCGCGCCCTCGCCGATCACGAAGCCGTCGCGCTGCGCGTCGAAGGGGCGCGAGGCGCGGGTCGGGTCGTCGTTGAACTTGTTCGTGAGCGCGGTCAGGTTGCCGAAGCCGGCGATGGACAGGGGCGTGATTGCGGCCTCGCTGCCGCCCGCGATCATGACGTCGGCGGCCCCGCGGCGCAGGATCTCCAGGCTGTCGCCGAGCGCGTGGGCGCCCGTGGCGCAGGCCGTGACGACGGTGGAGTTCGGCCCTTTCGCACCGGTCAGGATCGACACGAAGCCCGCCGCCATGTCCGCGATCATCATCGGGATCAGCAGGGGGGACACGCGGTTCGGCCCCTTCTCGTAGAGGACTTTCGCCTGCTCTTCCAGTGAAGCGAGCCCGCCGATGCCGGAGCCGACGAGCACACCGACCCGCTCGGCGTTCTCTTCCGTGATCTCTAGCTTAGCGTCTTCGAGGGCCATCCTGGCGGCGGCGACCGCGAACTGTGTGAAGCGGTCCATCCGCTTGATGTCACGCCGCTCGATGTAGCTGCCCGGTTCGAACCCCTCGACTTCGGCGGCGATGCGCACGTCGAAGCCACTCGCGTCGAAGCGCGTGATCATCCCGACCCCGGACGTGCCCGAGGTCAGGCCCTCCCAGTACGGTTCGGCCCCGATCCCGACGGGCGTGACCGCGCCGAGCCCGGTGACGACGACCCGCGTTGTGTGTGCGTTTGCTGCGGACATGATAAGGACTCGGGAGAGGGAGAACAGAGAGCCTCTTTAACCTCTCCCTTCACCCTCTCCCCGATCAGGCGGCTTTCGTCTTATCGTCGATGTACGAGATCGCGTCGCCCACGGTCGCGATCTTTTCGGCGTCCTCGTCGGGGATCTCGATGTCGAACTCTTCCTCCAGGCCCATGACCAGTTCGACGACGTCCAGCGAGTCGGCCCCCAGGTCGTCCACGAACGAGGCGGTCGGCGTGACCTCCTCCTCGCTGACTTCCAACTGCTCGACGACAACCTTCTTCACCCGATCGAATGTAGTAGACATCCGGCACGTTCTCCTGTTTGTATGTGTTCGATGTACTGCGAGTGCGCGGCGCGACGCGGCCCCTCAGACCGTCATCCCGCCGTCCACGGTGATCACCTGCCCGGTGATGTAGGACGCCGCGTCGGAGGCGAGGAAGGTGACCACGCCCCCCACGTCTTCCGGCGTCCCCAGCCGCCCGAGCGGCACTTTGGTTAGGATACCCGCGCGCACATCGTCTTTGATGCCGTCCCGC
>CADCTO010000342.1 GCA_902805585.1 uncultured Armatimonadota bacterium
AAAGACGTAGACATTCACGGAGGAGCGAAACCATGAGAAAACTTTTCTGGGCTGCCGCGCTCGGCGGCGGCCTGTACTGGGCATCCAAGCAACCGGGCGGTATTCAGGGGGTGTTCGGGCGGGCCCAGGACAAGATAAAAAAGATCCAGGATTCGCCGGACCCGATGGGGACGCTGAAAGAATCGTTCAGCGGCGGCCCGATCGAAACGGCGACGCCGTACACGCCGCTGCCGGAGCACCCGACCGCCGGGTAGCCTCCGCCAAAACGCAAGGCCCGCGGGGAAACCCCGCGGGCCTTTTGTCGTCTCCGCTAACGCCCGAACCTAAGCAGGACAGCCGGTCGGTTCCGCCGAACCTAAGGGCGCACATGGACCTCCTCGTCATCGGCGGAACCGGTTTCCTCTCCTCGGCGGTCGTCGCGGCGGCGTGCGAAGCCGGCCACCACGTGACCATCGTCACCCGGGGCCGCGCATCGCGGCCGGTCCCCGCCGGGGTCGAAGCGCTCACCGCCAACCGCTCTGACCGCGACGCCCTGGGCGCGGCGCTCGGGGGCCGCTCCTGGGACGTCGTGATCGATACCGTCCTGTACCGGCCCGAGGATGCGGAATCCGCCATACATCTGTTCCGCGGCCGCGCCGGCCGCTACGTGTTCATCTCCACGGACTTCGTGTACGGCGGCGAGCCCCGCCGCTTCCCGCTGGACGAGGACGCCCCCCGGCACGCGCTCGGCGCCTACGGACGAGACAAGGCGGCCTGCGAGGACCGGTTCTTCGCCGCCTGGGGGGAGGCGCGCTTCCCCGCGGTGGTCCTGCGCCCGCCGCACATCCTGGGCGCGGGCGGGCTGCTGGGGACGGGGTCGCTGGAGGGGCGGGACCCCTGGCTGCTCTGGCGGCTGCGCCGGGCACAGCCGCTCGTGCTGCTGGACGGCGGCGCGCTGCTCATCCAGCCCGTCCACCGCGACGACATCGCGTCCGCCTGCCTCGCCGTCGCCGCTTCGGAGAAAACGCCGGGCCGCGCCTACAACATCGCCGGGCCGGACGCCGTCACCACGCGGGCCTACTACGAGTCGGCCGCGGCGGCGGCCGGCGCCCCGCCGCCGGAGGTGCTTGCGCTGCCGTCCTCGGCGTACGTCGCGGCCTTCCCCGATCGCGCGCCGTTCGCCCAGAACCGGGCGTACTCGCTGCGTCGCCTTGCGGACGACACCGGGTTCGCGCCGCAAGTGCGCCTCGAAGCGGCCCTGTCGGAGGTGGTGGCGGCGCTCGACGCCTGCCCCGCCCCGGACGGGCCGGAACCGGAGCCGCACACCCCCCTGCGCGACCTGCTGCGGCGTCACGCCGCCGAAGCGGTCGCGGCGCTGGCGGAGTGAACATGGGCGCTCCGACGACACTGCGCTGGCCCACGCCGCTGCCCCCGGGGGGCACCATCGGGGTGTGCTCCCCGGCGGGACCCGTCGACACGGCACTGCTCGACGCCGGGATCCCGAAGCTGCGGGCGCGCGGGTACCGGGTTCTGGAAGCGCCCCACGCGCGCGACCGGCACCCGGGCCGCGACTACCTGGCCGGCACGGACGATGCCCGCCTGGACGACCTCCACACCCTCTTTCTGGACCCCGACGTCGACCTCATCCTGTGCGCCCGCGGCGGCTACGGCACGATGCGCTTCCTCGACCGGCTGGACTACGACGCCATCCGCGCCCGCCCTAAGCCGCTGGTAGGCTACTCGGACATCACCGCCCTCCAGCTCGCGCTCGCCCGCCGCGCCGGCCTGATCTCGTTCTCGGGCATCATGGCGACCGCGGGCTACGGCTTCGGGCAGGACACGCTCGACCCGTGGAGCGAGGCCAGCTTCTGGGCCGCGGTCGGCGACGCGGGCGAGACGCCCGTCGCCGGCCGTCCCGAGGACGACGGGCCGTGGGACGTTCTGCGCGCCCCCGCCTCCGGGGTCGTCTCCGGGCCGCTCTACCCCGTATGCCTGACCCTGCTCACGTCCCTTTTGGGCACTCCCTACGTGCCCGATCTGCGCGGCGCGATCCTGGTCATCGAGGACATCTACGAGGCGGCCGACCGCATCGACCGTTGCCTGACCCAGCTGCGCCTCGCCGGCATCCTCGACGGACTGTCCGCCCTCTTCGTCGGCTCGTTCAACGGCACGGGCGAGGACGACGCGCTGCGGCGTGACGTGCCTGCCCTCGCCTGCGACCTGACGCCCCCCCACGTCGCCGTCGCCGCGGGCATCGCTTACGGCCACATCCCGCGCCGCCTCACCCTGCCCGTCGGCGCGTGGTCCGAGGTGGACCTCGCGAAGGGCACGTTCGGCTTCCCGCGTGCGGAAACCACGTAGCGTCCGGCGGGCGGGCCAGGAAGCCCCGGCTTCTCCGTAGAAACGCCTGCGTACGGAGTCCCGCGGTTTGACGGGCGGGCCGTTTTGCGTTACGATGAAATACCTGCGTCGTGTATCGTCGCCGGAAAGGCACGGCACCGTGCTCCGGGGCGGCGTCCGCGCAGGCATCGGACCCCGTGCGCCCGGTTACCACCTCCGCTCATGGCGCGATTCGAGCCGGCGCGGGAGGGCGGATCGGGAACGACGACGGCGACGGTCCGCATCGATCCCGTATCCTTGAGGTGAAATATGGGCGCTCCGCACTCTCCGAAGCGGCCGTGGGGCCTGTACTTCGCCGGCGGCCTCCTTCTCCTGCTGGCCATCGTCGTCCTGAGCCTCCCGGAAGACTTTTCGTTCACGCCGGCCCGCGCGCGGTTTGCCTCGATGGTGACGAGAGAGGCCAGCAAAGCGCAGGTGGAACAGTTCTGCGGCGATTGTCACGTCACCCCGCCGCCGGAGTCGCTGCCGAAATCCGAATGGAAAGACCGCGTGCACAACGGCTACGTCTTTCTGGACGAATTCCGTCACAAGCCGAAGTATGCGCTGCCTTCGGAGGCGGCCGTGCTCAAATACTACGAAGCGCGCGCGCCGGAAGCGTTGCCCGTGGTGCAGCCCCCCGACCCGCGAGAGGCGGCGCCCCCGGGGCGGTTCGGCACCGCCGCGCGGTTCCAGATGCCCCGCTACCCGGATCAGTGGGTGACCAACGTCAACCCGGTGCGCCTGTTCCACAAGTCCCGACAGGACGTCCTGGTCACCGACGCGAACCACGGGCTGGTGATGGCCTTCAAGCCGTATGCGGCCACCGAGGAAGGCCGCTGGAAGGCGCTCGCCAAGGTGCCGGCTCCCGCCCACACGGCGGTGGCCGACCTGGATCAGGACGGGATCAAGGACGTGCTGGTGGCCTGCATGGGGGACATCGTGCCGTCCGACAATAAGGTGGGCGGCGTGGTCTGGCTGAAGGGCGCGTCCGGCGGCGCCTTCGAACCCGTCACCCTGCTGACAGGGGTGGGGCGGGTCACTGACGTCCAGGCGGCAGACTTCGACGGCGACGGCGATCAGGACCTGATCGTGGCGGTCTTCGGGTGGCGCACGACAGGCGAGATCCGCTTCCTGGAGAACCGCACCACGGACTGGTCCCGGCCGCAATTCGTCTCTCACGTGGTGGACGCGCGGCCCGGCGCCATCAACGTTTCGATCGCCGACCTCAACGGCGACGGCCGCCCGGATTTCGTCGCCCTGCTCGCCCAGCACTACGAGACCGTGGAAGCGTTCCTGAATCTGGGCGGCGGGCGCTTCCGCCGGGAGACCGTCTACGGGCCGCAGGACCCGTCGCTCGGGTCGAGCGGCATGCAGCTCGCGGACATGGACGGCGACAACGACCTGGACGTGCTGTACACCAACGGGGACGTGTTCGACTTCTTCTTCCTGAAGCCGGACAACGGCGTCCAGTGGCTCGAAAACCGCGGCACGTTCCCGTTCGTACGTCACTCCCTGGCGCCGTTCTACGGGGTCCACCGGGCGGTCGCGGCCGACATGGACGGCGACAAAGACCAGGACGTGGTGGCCGTCTCGTTCCTGCCCGAGCACCGTTTCCCGGAGCGCGGACCGAGGAACCTGGATTCCGTGATCTGGCTGGAGCAGACCTCGCCGGGCGTGTTCGCCCGCCGCTCCGTCGAAACGGCCTCCTGCGACCATCCCACCTGCGCCGTCGCCGACCTGGACGGCGACGGCAGGATGGACATCGTGGCGGGCAACTTCCAGTTCGTCCGGCGCAGTCCGCTGCAAACGCTCTCGGTCTGGAACAACCTCGGCCCGACCCGGTCCCGGGTGTCCCGCCGGGGCCCGTGACGCGGCGCCGCGCGCCGCGCCCGGAGTGGCGCGCGGCCGAAGCCGTGTGTTACAATGGGATCAGGATTTCCATCGCACCGGACGCCCCGCCGCCCGTTTCCGAGCAGGTCCGCCTCGACCCGATCCGTCGTGGTTCACAGGAGAGCCGAGATGTTGCCGACCCGGCCCACGCCCCCGGCATACCCGCACGTGCGTTTCACTCCCGCTGTCGCCTGGGCGGCGGGCGTGGCTCTATTCATGCTCGGCGCCGGCGGATGCACCCGTTCGGCGGGCGTGCCTTTGACGGAATCGCGCGGCCCCGACCGGTCCGCGGCCCGCGGGGCGGGTGGCGCCGCGGGCACGGCGCCGGTCTTCACGGACGTCGCCGAGGAGGCCGGCGTCCGCTACCGCTGGACGAACCCCGGCAAGCCCCCGTTCAACATCCTGCAGACCATCGGCAACGGGTGCGCCTTCCTCGACTATGACGACGACGGCAGCCTGGACATCCTCCTGGTCGGACCCAAACCCGCGCTGTTCAAGGGCGACGGCAAAGGCCGCTTCGCCGACGTCACAAAGAGCACCGGCCTCGCGTCGCTCTCCGGCCACTTCCTGGGCTGCGCCGTCGGCGACTACGACAATGACGGTTTCCCGGACGTGTACATCTCCGCGTACCGGGGCGGCGCGCTGCTGCGCAACCAGGGGGGCAAGCGCTTCACGGACGTGACGCGCTCGGTGGGGATCGCGCCCCAGCCCTGGGGCACCTCGTGCGCGTGGGCGGACGTGAACAACGACGGCCGCCTCGATCTGTACGTCAGCAACTACGTCCGGTTCGGCCCCAAGACCGACCCGCAGCTCTGCGAAAGCGGCGGCCGTATGACGTCGTGCGGGCCGCGCTTCTACCAGCCCGAGCGGGGCGTGCTGTACCTCAGCGAGGGGACCGGATTCCGCGACGTCACCCGCGCCTGGGGCGCTCACGAGGTACAGGGCAAGGCCCTTGGCGTCGCCTTCGCCGACTACGACGGCTCCGGGCGGCAAAGCCTCGCCATCGCCAACGACGAGGTGCCCGGGGACCTGCTCCAGAACAACCGCGGCAGCTTCCGGAACGTCGGGGTCACTTCCGGCACGGCCCACGACAGCCGGGGCGAGGTGCACGGCGGCATGGGCATCGACTGGGGCGACTACGACAACGACGGCCGTATAGACCTGTTCGTGGCCACCTTCCGGAACGAGGCCAAATGCGTCTATCGTAACGAGGACGGCTTTTTCGCGGAACGGTCCGCGGCCCTCGGTCTCGCTCCCGCGCACCCCTATGTCGCCTTCGGCTCGAAATGGCTCGACTTCGACAACGACGGCTGGCTGGACCTCTTGATCGCCAACGGGCACGTGCAGGACAACATCAGCCAGATCGACAAGAACATCACCTACGAGCAGCCGACGCAGCTTTTCCGTAACACGGGGGGGACATTTTTCGAGGACGCGAGCGCACGGTTGGCCCCGAACGCCCGCCGCCCGATCGTGGGGCGCGGCCTCGCGACCGGGGACTACGACAACGACGGCCGGGTGGATGCCGTGATCGTGGACGACCGTGGCGCGCCGCTGCTGCTTCAGAACCGGAGCGCCGCCCCGGAACGGCACTGGTTGTCGCTCAAGCTGGTCGGCACGAAGAGCAACCGGGACGGCGTCGGCGCGGTGGTGACGGCCGAAACGGGCGGGCTGAAGCAGACGCGCCGCTGCGGCACCGACGGGTCGTATCTCTCCGCGTCGGACCGCCGCGTCCATATCGGCCTCGGCGCGGCGACGTCCGCCGCGACCGTCACCGTCCGCTGGCCGAGCGGCCTCGTGAGCGTGCTCCGTGACGTTCCTGCGGGCCGCGTCGTGCTCGTCAAGGAAAACAAGTAGCGCCCGACGCCGCGACGCCTGCTGCCAGCGGGGAGGAATCGGCGCCCGGACCGCGAATGTTGAATCCAGGGCACCAGTGTACGGTCGTCAAGACCGATGTTTGGCGCCCCAAAATACGGGGAATATGATAGATTAAATCGAAATCGAAAGGGGGTGAACAACATGTTGAAGCGAAACGTGAGATCGGCGACTGCCGGCGCCGCTGTTACTGTGGCGGTCCTATCTTTGCTGGCGACTGGCTGCAATTCTAACAACGCTGCGACGGGCGGTAAGGACGTGTCTCAGCCGGCACAGCAACCCGCGGAGGCGGTTGGGAAATCCAGCCAGGGCGCCAGGCCCGGCGCCACCGGTGGAGCCACCGGAGGCAGATAACGGAACAACGGTCGTTCTATAACAGTCGTTCTATACAGATCCTCGCCCGCGGGCACAAAAACCCTCCGGGCAATGCCGATCAACGCTGATAGCGTCAGTAAAGGAAAAAAATGATTAGGCACTACCGCTCGTTGCGGCTGAACCGGCGAGGGTTCACGCTGATCGAGCTGCTCGTCGTCATCGCGATCATCGCGATCCTCGCCGCGATCCTGTTCCCGGTGTTCGCCCAGGCCCGCGAGAAGGCCCGCGCCGCTTCCTGCCTGTCCAACACGAAGCAGATCGGCCTGGCGATCATGCAGTACCAGCAGGACTACGACGAGACTTACCCCGGGGCCTTTAAGGACGCCCCCGGTGGCGCCCGGACGCGCTGGAGTC
>CADCTO010000343.1 GCA_902805585.1 uncultured Armatimonadota bacterium
GAACGGGCGACGAGCCATCGGGCGCGGAACGTAGCAAGTCAAAGCCGATCGCGCGAGGGCACTTCACCGGGAAAGTCCGCCGACATTAATCAACCGGCGGAGGTGGACGGTAAACAGTTACAACTGAGGGTAACTGTTTACCGCTCCCCGGTCGCCCAGTAGTCCACCAGTAGCTTCTTCGTCTCCTCCAGCACGTTCTTCCCGTTCTGCTCCTGCGTCGCCAGCAGGCTGCTCAGTTTCGACCAGGCCTCGGCCGCCTCGGGCGAGCGGCTGCCGCCGCTGATCTTGCGCGCCACCACCATCGGACGCAGCGCCCGCTCGGCCGGGTTGTTCGTCGGCTCCAGTTCCTCGTCCCACAGGAACCGCGTCAGCTCCCGGCGGTACTTCTTCACGCGCTTGTGAAGGCGCCTCGCCTCGGGGTGGGCCGGGTCGAGCTTGACCAGGGCGTCCAGCCGGTCCTCGAGCCGGCTGGCCTTCATCTCGTACTCGTCGTCGCCCAGCGCCTTCCACTTCTTCTTGTGCGAGATGGCGTCCTTGCACCACTTCTTCAGCTTCACCGCCCACGGGTCGGCGGCGAACGACCCGTGCCTCGTGCCCAGGTCCTTGATCTCCCGCAGCAGGTGGGTCAGGCAGCGCTGCTTGTCGCACGCCACCCCGTCGTACGCCCCGTAGAAGTCGCACACCAGCGTCCCGCCGAACGCCTCGCCCAGGACGTCGGTCACCACCTTGCGCCCGCGCGACGGGTCCATCACGAACAGCGTCAGCAGCGGCTGCGTGAAGACCCACGCCCAGGCGTTCTTCCCGTCGATCCGCCAGCCCGTCTCGTCGGCGTGCAGCACCTTGCTGGCCCGCATCTGCAGGATCAGCCTCTCGTACTCGCCCTCCAGCCAGCGGGCGATGCGCTTGAGCTGCTTCACCAGGCCGGCGGGGCTGACCGTCAGGCCGGCCATCTTCTCCAGCACCGTGCAGACCTGCCGCAGCGGCAGCCGCTGGCGCACGCGCAGCATCACGCCCAGCGCCAACGCGTTCAGGCCGATCTGCCCGTGCGGCACGTCGGCGGCGGGCGGCTGGTGCGCCGCCCGGCCCTCGACCCGGCAATCGCAGCTCACGCAACGCCCGCTACGCGTCTTGAACTTCGTCACCAGCACGTTGGCAGGGGTCAGGTCCTCCACCACCCGCTCGTGCGAACGCAGCTCCGCCAACGCGCAGCGGCAACGCGGGCACAGCTCACGCCCACGCTCGTCACGCGTCAGCGGCACGCCGACGACCTGATCGACCTTCGCCGGCATCGGCCGCAGCGCCGCGGCGTGGCCCGCCTTGCGGCCGGGCGTCTTGCGCGCCTTCTTCGCGATGTCGGGCTTGACCCACGGCGGGGGCGACACGGGCGCCGCGCGGTCCGCCTGCGCGTCATCGGCGCGGTGCGCGGACTCCAGTTCGGCGATCCGCGTGCGGGCGCGCGACAGTTCCGCCTTGAGCGTGCGAACCTCGGCCTCGGCCCGGTCCGCCCGCCCGTGCGCCTCGCCCAACTGCTCCCACGCCGCGTTGCGGTCCAGCAGCAGGTGACGCTCACGCTCCTTCCAGGCCGCCTCACGCTGCGGCCAGGTCAGCGGCGGGAAGAGAGGTTCCTTGAACGGGCGACGAGCCATCGGGCGCGGAACGTAGCAAGTCAAAGCCGATCGCGCGAGGGCACTTCACCGGGAAAGTCCGCCGACATTAATCAACCGGCGGAGGTGGACGGTAAACAGTTACATCGGCGGAACAG
>CADCTO010000344.1 GCA_902805585.1 uncultured Armatimonadota bacterium
CCGGAGCTGCTCCACGGCGGCGATACGGTAGGTGTCCATCGCGACCAGACCGACGCGCCGCTTGCCCGAAAGCGCGTACGCGGCGGCGATCTTGGCGATGGTCGTGGTCTTGCCGACGCCGGTCGGGCCGACGAGCGCGATGACCTTGGGCTCCCCGTTCTTCGGCGCACCGAATGTGGTCGTCGAGAACGTGTCCCGGACGAGACCGCGGAGGACATGGAGGGCGGCGGCTTCGCGCATCTCCGGCGAGATGCGGGCCAGCAGGCTGACCGCGATGGGCTCCGGCACCTCCGCCTCGGCGAGCAGCGCCCGCAGCCCGGCGTGCGGCTTGCGTTCCCGCGCCGGCGCCGGTGCATCGTCCATAACGAACGGCGTGAAGCCCCCGGTCGTCACCCCGCGGGCGAGCGTACGCACCGTGTCGGTCAGGTCGCGCACCTCCCCTTCCAGGCGCTCCAGGGTCGCCATCTCTTCGGCGCCGTTGGACTTCGCAGGCGTGTGCCGGCCGTTTTTCGTCGGCGGGGCGGGCAGCGGCTTTCCGTGTCCCTCCAGGGCGGTGCCGTCCAGCTCGTCGGCGAACAGCATCTCCATGATCTCGCGCCGCACCAGGCCCAGCATCCGCTCCTCGGTGCGCGTTTCTTCGTTCAGGAACACCGCGCCGGGCCCGAGTTCGGCCCGCGCCCGCCCGATGCATTCGGTGCGCGCCATCTCCAAACAGTCCCGCCACGGGCGGAACGGGTTCTGCTTCGGCAGCGTCGTTTGAAACCTGCGTACTTTCATGGCAGTCTATGCCGGCTCCCCTTCCAGCGCCACCTGAGCCACCGCCCGTACCTCGACGCGCGGCGCGATCTCGTTGTAGGCTAAAACGACGACGCCGGGCAGCGTCCGTTCGCACAGCCGGCGCAGCGGCAGGCGGACGGCGGAAGCGCACAGCAGGATCGGCGCCTGCCCCACCGCCGTCATGCGCTCGGCGGCCTGGGCGATGGCCTGGAGCACGGTCCGCGCCGCGCCCGGCTCCATCACGAGCTGCGCGCCCGCCGCGGTCTCCTGCACGGATTCGCGCAGGCGCTGCTCCAACATCGGGTCCAGGGTCAGCGTGTCCAGCGCGCCGTCGTCGCCGGCCCACTGGCGGCACACGGTGCGGGCGAGCGCGGCGCGCGCCAGTTCGCCGAGCGCGTCGGCGTCGCGCGTGCGCCCCACGTTGTCGCTGATCGTTTCCAGAATGGTGCCCAGGTCGCGGATCGACACGCGCTCGCGCAGGAGGTGCTGGAGCACCTTCTGGATCTCGCCCACGGTCACGCGGTCGGCGGTCACTTCGGCGATCACGGCGGCGTTCGTCTCCTTGACGTGATCGAGGAGCGCCTGCACGTCCTGGCGCGTCAGGATGTCGGCGGCGTGGCCGCGCAGCACTTCGGTCAGGTGGGTGATGAGGACGGCGGTCGGGTCGACGACGGTGTAGCCCGCCATCTCGGCACGCTCCCGCTCGCGGGCCGGGACCCACAGGGCGGGCAGGCCGAAGGCGGGGTCCTTCGCCTCGACGCCGGGAAGCGTGTCGAGGACGGTGCCGGGGTCCATCAGCATCAGGTGGCCCGTCATCAGCTCGCCCCCGGCGACCGGCGCGCCCTTGATCTTGAGGCGGTACTCGCCCGGCTTCAGGACCAGGTTGTCGCGGATGCGCACCGACGGCAGCACCAGCCCCAGCTCCTGCGCGATCTGCCGCCGCAGCCCGGTGATGCGGTCCAGCAGGTCGCCGCCCGACGCGCTGTCCACCAGCGACATCAGGCCGTAGCCGATCTCCAGCTCCACCGCGTCCACGCCCAGCTCGCGCAGCACGTTCTCGGGCGTGCCGGGGTTCGCGGCGGCGGCCTCGGCGGCCTCCTCCGCGGGGTCGGGCGCGGGCGCCCTGGCCGCTTCCCGCTCGGCGCGCTGGAGCAGGAGCGCCGTTCCGAACATCGCCCCGGCCACCACCAGGAGCTGGAACTTCGGGAAACCCGGGGCCAGCACGAACAGGCCGACTAGGGTCCCGCCGATCATCAGCGGACGCGAGCCTTGCAGGAACTGCCCGGCCATGTCCACGCCCAGGTTCGCGTCGGACGAGGCGCGCGTGACCATGAGCGCCGTCGCGGTCGAGATGAGCAGGGCGGGGATCTGCGAGACCAGCCCCTCGCCGATGGTCAGCAGGGTGTACTTCTGGAGGATGCCGGCCAGGTCCCCTTCCCCGCGCACCATGCCGAGCACGAACCCGCCGATGATGTTGATGACGATGATGACGATGGCCGCGATGGCGTCGCCGCGCACGAACTTCGAGGCGCCGTCCATCGAGCCGTAGAAGTCCGCCTCGCGCTGGATCGAGCGCCGCCGCTCCCGGGCGGCCTCCTCGGTGATCATGCCGGCGTTCAGGTCGGCGTCGATGGCCATCTGGCGGCCCGGCATGGCGTCGAGGGTGAAGCGGGCCGCGACCTCGGCGACGCGCTCGGCGCCCTTGGTGATGACCACGAACTGGATGACGACCAGGATCAAAAAGGCGATGACGCCGACGACCACGTCGCCGCCGATGACGACCTGCCCGAACGCCTGGATCATGTGCCCGGCGTGGCCGTCTTTGAGGATCAACTTCATCGCCGACACGTTGAGCGCCAGCCGGAACAGGGTGGTGACGAGCAGGAGCGGCGGGAAGACGGAGAACTGCAGCGGCTCGGTCGTGTAGAAGGCGACCAGCAGGATCAGGACGGAAGCCGACAGGTTGAGCACGATGCCCGTATCGAGCATCCACTCGGGCAGCGGGAAGATGAGCATCGCCACGATGGCGATCAGGCCGCCGGCCGCCGCGACGTCGGCGTACTGCTTGACGCGGCCCAGGAGGGGCGTCCGGGAGGCGTCCGGGGGCGGCATCGCCGTCTTCCGGGCTTGCATGGTCGTTGCCATACGGTTTTGCGTCCTTCCGCGGGCCGGGCTTCCCCGAACCCGCCACCTGATAGAAAAGCGTGCTTTCCTGTTATCGGCGGTCCGGACCAGGTTCTTTAGGCGGAGTCAGGCGGATTTGCCGGGGCCGGGGCGACGAATGCGGTATAGCAGTATTCCGGAGTAGGGGAAGGAAACCGCCGCCACATGGACATTCTCGGGTTGGCGGCCCTTGTGGTCACCGGGTTCGCTTCGCGCGCGGAGTTCGGGCGGTAGGATCCTGACAACCCGTCGGCGGACTGGAAGGAGACGCGGAACCACGGGGAGTTCTTCCAGGCCGTCCGTTCGTGGCGCCTGCTGATCGGCTTCGTGCTCCTGAGTCCGGGCGTTACTCGGCGCCCGTCAGGGCGCGGCTTTCCTCAGACTGCCTTAGTAATGGTGCTACAATAGCTCTGGAGGTGCTTGTTCATGCAGTCCGCTTTCCACACCACAGCCACAGTTCTGCACGGCAACCGTGTCGAAGTGACCGCCCCCGAACTGCGGGAGGGTGATTCCGTCGAAGTGATCGTTGTCTTGCCGGAGAAGACCGCGGCGTCTCCACCGCGCTCGATGCTGGAGTTTGTGCAGTCGTTACCTCCCGGACCGCGCTCCGCCGCGACCTGGAACGAACTAGAAGAACGTTTCCAGGAAGAGCGGGATTCATGGGAGCGCTGACGCTGCCTGCCGGCGGCCTGGTCTATGTGGATACCCAGATCCTCATCTACACGGTCGAGCGGCACCCGGCGTATGAGCCGGTCCTGCGGCCACTGTGGGAAGCGGCGCAGGACGGAGATGTCGAAGCCGTCAGCAGCGACCTGACCCTCATGGAGACGTTGGTCAGCCCGCTCCGGAGCGGCGATGCGGCGCTGCAAGCCGATTACGAGCGGGCACTCCTCGGCACGGACCTGCGGTTGCTTCCGTTGACCCAGGTGGTGCTGCGGGAAGCGGCCCGCTTGCGCGCCTCGATCCCCGGACTCCGCACACCCGACGCCCTACACGCCGCGACCGCCCTGCTCTCCGGCTGCGCCCTTTTCGTCACCAACGACCGGGGCTTCCGGCGCGTCGCGGGGCTGCCGCTCGTCCTTCTCGACGACGTGCTGGCATCCTGAACTGGCTACGGCGTGCGTGAGGGGAGGGTGGGCTCTTCGGCGCCGACGCCCAGGCGGTGCATCGCGAGCAGGTCGTCGAGCGCGTGGAGCTTGAGCAGCAGCATGTTGATGTGCTCGACCGACGGGCTCTCGAAGTCGATGCGGAGCAGGGCGGTCCCCGCCTGCTTGTTCGAGCGGGTGTGGATGCCCAGGATGTTGGTGCGGTTCTCGGAGAAGATCTCGGTCACGTCGCGCAGCAGGCCGACGCGGTCCACGGTCTCGATGACGATGCCGGTCTCGAAGCGCGCGCCGTCCCCGGCCTGCCAGTCGATCTCGACCAGGCGCTCCGGCTCGCGCTCACGGAAGTTGCTGACGTTGGAACAGCCCTCGCGGTGCAGCAGCATCCCTTTGCCGCGCGACACGTAGCCCACCACGCCGTCGCCGGGGAGCGGCAGGCAGCACTTGGCGCGGGCGATGGCCACGTCGTCCACGCCGCCGGGCGCGATCGAGAGCTTCCCCTGCCCCGACGGCTTGCGCCCGATCTTGATCTCGCCCTCGTCCTGCTCCGCCCGCTCGGCGCGCAGCCGGTTGATGACCACGCCCAGGGCCACGTCGCCGAAACCGATCGCCGCGTACAGGTCCTCGACGCTGGCCTTGTTCAGCGCCTGGGCGATGTTCAGCAGCCGCTTGGTGTCGCGCGCCAGATCGTGCGGCAGCCCGACGCGCACCGCCTCTTCGTGCAGCAGTTCCCGGCCGCGGGCCAGGTTCTCCGCGTAGCGCAGCTTGCGGAAATGCGCCTTGATCTTGGAGCGGGCGTGGCTGGTCTTGACGAAGCTGAGCCAGTCCAGCGACGGGTTCGCCGCCGGGCGGGTCACGATGGAGCAGATGTCGCCGTTCTTGAACGTGTACGAGAGCGGCACGATCCTGCCGTTGACCTTGGCCGCCGCCGTGTGCTCGCCCATGTCCGTGTGGATGCGGTAGGCGAAATCCACGGGCGTCGCCCCGGCGGGCAGGTCGATGACGTCGCCCTTGGGCGTGAACACGAACACCTGGTCCGTGAACAGGTCGGAGACGACGGACCGGATGAACTCGGTCGAGCCCTGGTTGTCCTGCTGCCAGTCGAAGAGCTGCTGGCGCAGGAAGGCCATCTTGCGGTCGAAGTCCGCCCCGGCGCGGGCCTGCTCGCCCTGCTCCTTGTACGCCCAGTGCGCGGCGATGCCGAACTCGGCGACGCGGTGCATGTCCCAGGTGCGGATCTGCACTTCGAGGGGTTCGCCGCGCGGGCCGTAGACCTTGGTGTGGAGCGACTGGTACAGGTTCGACTTGCGCTTGGCGATGTAGTCGTCGAACTTGCCCGGGATCGGCAGCCACACCTCGTGCACGATGCCGAGCGCGTTGTAGCAGTCGCCGACGGTGTTCGTGATGACGCGGAGCGCGATCAGGTCGTAGATGTCGTCGAAATCCAGCTCCTGCTTGCGCATCTTGTTGTAGATGCTCCACAGGTGCTTGGGCCGCCCCTGGATCTCGGCCTCGATCCCGGCCTCCTCGAAGCAGGCTTTGAGCCGCGTGATGGCGTCGCGGATGTCCTTTTCGCGCTCGCGCCGCGTCCGGGAGACGCGCTCCGTCACCACCTGGTACTCGTCGGGGAACAGGTACTTGAAGGCCAGGTCCTCCAGCAGCCACTTGACCTGCCAGATGCCCAGGCGGTGCGCGAGGGGCGCGAAGATCTGCATCGTCTCGGCGGCCACCTTTTTGCGCCGCTCCTCGGGCAGCCCGTTGAGCGTGCGCATGTTGTGCAGCCGGTCGCCGAGCTTGATGACCATGACCCGCAGATCGCGGGCCATCGCGAGCAGGATCTTGCGCAGGTTGTCGGCGGAGTGGTGCGTCTCGATCCGCTTCTTGCGGCGCGGATCGGGTTTTAGCTCGCCGTCCTTGCCCGCCGCCGCCGCTTCGCGCGCGGACTGGGCGGCGTGGGCCGCCTCGGGGTCGCGCCGCTCGAAGTCGGCGAGTTTCAGCTTGGTGACGCCATCGACGAGCCCGGCGATCTCGTCGCCGAACTCGTGGGCGAGCTGCTCGCGCGAAACGCCGCAGTCCTCGATCACGTCGTGGAGGAAGCCGGCCGCCAGGCCCGGCGTGTCCATTTCCAGCCCGGCCAGGATGTCCACCACCTCGACCGGGTGCTGGATGTACGGCTCGCCGGTCCGGCGCGTCTGGCCCGCGTGCTTCTCCGCCGCGTAAGCGTGCGCACGGCGCAGCAGGTCGGTGTCGGCCTGCGGGTTGTAGCGCCGTACCTTGGTGAGTATGGATTCAAGCGTTGCCGCCATGGGTGTATCTTGTATTATACGGCAACATGTCAACCGCGTCTCCGGCGGCGAGGGACGAACCGTGGCCGGGCGACCGATGCCACGCCCGGCGATACCGTAGCGGCCGAGCGCCTTGCTCCCGCCCGGCTCCTATCCGGCCCGCCTGCCTGTCGGCGGCTCCTGGTATAATCGTCTGTCGGAACACGTTCGGCGTGGCCTCGAGGGACATCAATCGTGAACGGGATACGCGAGACGCTGGAGCGGATGCGTCAGGCAGAGGGCGAGCGGCGGAGCGCCGAGGACGAGCGACACATCGCTGAAGAGTTGCGCCGGGGCGGTGAGGGCATGCGCGGGCTGGCCGAGGAGCGCCGGGAGCAGGAGGAAGCGCTGCGGCGGCAGGAGGAAGACGCCCGGATCACCGACGAAAACGGCAGACTCCTTTCTGAAGAAAGGCGAGAAGCGGCTGAGGAAACACGCCGCTTTCTGGATGCGCAGAGGCAGGCCGCGGAAGAATTCC
>CADCTO010000345.1 GCA_902805585.1 uncultured Armatimonadota bacterium
AAGACGGCGCCGGACCCGGCGCTCGGATGGGCGATGCTTACCGCCACGGGCGGGCACCCCGGCGACGCGAAGCACGCCGTGATTCGTCGCTGGACGGCGCCTGCGGACGGCGAGATCGCCATCACGGGCAGGCTCCGCCACCCCGGCAAAGAGGGCGACGGGGTACAGGGGCGCATCGTCTCCAGCCGGGCGGGCCTGCTGGGCACCTGGACGGCGCAGAACGGCGAGGCCGCGACGCCGGTCGCGAAAACGGCCGTGAAGCGCGGCGACACCATCGACTTCATCGTGGAAAGCCGGACGAACGAGAGCTTCGACTCGTTCGAATGGGCGCCCACGATCAAGACGTCGAACGACGCCCAGCGCTGGAGCGCCGAGGCGAGTTTCGGCGGGCCGCCGGCCAAAGGCCTGAACGCGTGGGAGCGTTACGCGCAGGCGCTGCTGATGACCAACGAGTTCATCTTCGTCGATTAAACGGCTGTCAAGAATAATAAAGAGATTGCGACTGTCGGCTGGGTCCGCAGTCTAAAAAGAAGGCGCTGGCGAGCCTTGCGCGGTTCCGGTTTCGACTGCCGGGCAAAAGAGGGAAGAAGTATCCATGTCGCATCATCGGCCACGACTGGAAGACCATTTTCTGACACGCCGCGAACTCCTTTCGCGGATGGGCAGCGGCTTCGCGATGCTCGGACTGGCGGGCGCGCTCGGGATGGAAGGGCTGCTGGCCTCGCCCGCCGAGGCGGCCGCCGCGGGCGGCGGCCCGTCGCTCAACCCGCTTTCGCCCAAAAAACCGCAGTTCGCGGGCAAGGCCAAGCGCGTCATCTTCCTGTTCATGAACGGCGGGCCGTCGCAGGTGGACACCTTCGACCCCAAGCCGAAGCTGGCCGAGTACGTGGGCAAGAGCCTCCCGATGGACAACCTGCGGACGGAGCGTAAAACGGGCAGCGCGCTTCCGTCGCCGTTCACCTTCAAGAAGTACGGCAAGAGCGGGATCGAGGTCAGCGAGCTGTTCCCCCACGTCGCCGAGTGCGTCGACGACATGGCGATCATCCGGTCGATGTACGCCGACGTGCCGAACCACGAGCCGTCGCTGCTCCTGATGAACTGCGGCGAGGCCCGGCTGCCGCGCCCGAGCCTGGGTTCGTGGGTGACGTACGGCCTGGGCAGCGAGAACCAGAACCTGCCGGGCTTCATCGCCCTGTGCCCCGGCGGCTTCCCGATCCAGGAGACGCAGAACTGGCAGTCGGCCTTTTTGCCCGGCGTGCTGGCGGGCACCTACATCGACCCCCGGCAGACCGACATCGAGAAGATCGTCGAGAACATCCGGAGCAAGCACGCGACCACGAAGGAGCAGCGGGGGCAGCTCGACCTGCTCCAGGCACTGAACCGGCGGCATCTCAAGGCCCGCGGACAGGACGCCGGGCTGGAGGCGCGCATCCAGAGCTTCGAGCTGGCCTACCGGATGCAGTCCGAGGCGACGGACGCCTTCGACGTGGAGAAAGAGCCGCAGCACATCCGCGACCTGTACGGCCCCGGCACGTTCGCGCGGCAGTGCCTGCTCGCCCGGCGCCTGGCCGAGCGCGGTGTGCGTTTCATCCAGCTCTACCACGGCGCGGGCCAGCCCTGGGACAACCACGACGACATCGAGGTCGGCCACCGCAATCTGGCGAAGGAGTCCGACCAGGGCATCGGCGCGCTCCTCAAGGACCTGAAGCAACGCGGGATGCTGGACGAGACGCTGGTCATCTGGGGCGGCGAGTTCGGCC
>CADCTO010000346.1 GCA_902805585.1 uncultured Armatimonadota bacterium
CGGCCGCGTACAGGTACCCCTCCTCCAGGATCGCGCTGTTGCGCGCCACCACCGCTTCCAGCCCGGTCTGGGCCGGGTCCGAGGGGCTCCCGAAGATGTTGTCGCCGGTGAACGCGACGCGCCGCCCGTCGACGGCGCCGTGCAGGCAGCACGCGAACTCCGTCTGCCCCGGCATCCAGTCCGCGGTCAGCGCGTAGCCCTCCCACCGGAAGGTCTCGCCGTCCCGCAGTACCCGGTCGAAGGGGACGGAGTCGATACCCTGACCGTAGGCGTTGATCGGGGCGGCGTAGTCGAAGCGGAGCGGCGAACGGCACCGTTCCGCCACGCGGTCCAGCGTCCAGACCTGTGCGCCCCACTTCTCCCTCAGGTGGGGCGCTTCCCGGCAGTGGTCGCCGTGGTAGTGGGTGACGACCACGGCGTCGATCTGCTTCAGCCCCAGCCGCTCCCGCATCCTTTGCAGCGCCACGTCCAGGAAGGCCCGGTCGAAGAGCCCGCAGTCGACCACCAGGGCGTGGCCGCTGTCGGCGAGGAGCATGTGGAAGTTGGGCCAGTAGTCGGGCCCCTTGAACTTGAACAGGTGCGGGCTGACCTGCCAGACGTGCGGCACCGACGTCGGTTTGGAGACGGGGTCCTGGTCCGCGCCGGCGAAAGTGGAGACTTCGTACCCCCGGAGCAGGCGCTTCCCCAGCGTGTGGAGTTTTGTCCGGTACTGCCGGAGTTGCGGAACGGGGTCCCGCACGACCGGCCCGTGGGAGGCCAGCAGGAGCGAAGGCCGGAAGCTCTCGAGCAGCGCCGCGCTGTTGTGCAGGGCGTAGATCCCGCGGCCGAACCCGTAGTCCCATTCGCTGTCGAACCAGGTGTGCAGCCTCCCGCCGTCGAGCATGACGTCGCCGGAGAAGGCGAGCCACCCGTCGCCGCCGCCGTGCCGGAGCAGGTACGACATGCTCCCGGGGGAGTTGCCCGCCGTTTCGACGCACCAGATCTCGCGCCCCCGCCAGACGAAGTCGTCCATCTTCCGGAACGTGCGGTCCAGCGGGAGCGGCCGCACGGGCGGGCGGACGAAGCTGGCGCCGTACACGGAGAACGGGTCGTCCAGGGCGGGGCTCATGCGCCGGAAATCGGCGGGCCGCTCGAAAAACGCGCGCTCCGCCTCCGGGGCCGCCACCCGCGGCTTCCACTCCGCGAGGCGAGGCGCGCCCTGGCACTGCTCCCGGTGGTGGTGCGTGAAGAGGACCCATTCCACCCGCCGCACCCCGATATCGGCCAGATGATCGAGCACGCCCCCGTCGCCCAGGTCGATCAGGAGGGCGGCGTCGCCGTCGCGCAGCACGTAGACGTTACACGTGTCGGACCAGAGGAAGAGGTCGGGGAGCAGGGTCTGGAAAGGCATCCGGATCTTTGTCCAATAGCGCCCGGCGGAACTCAAGGTCCCGCCGGGCTGGCGGGGTAGCCCGCGTCCTTCCACTCCGGATACAGCTTGGCCGGGCACGCGGCGCGGCCATCCCTCACCCTCAGGGGCTTTGCTTCGGCTTACCCGCCGACGCCTTCCACGCCGCCTGCGCGTCGCGGTAGCGCGCGGCAAGCGGCGCAGCCGCTTTGCCGAGCGGGATGACGTAAGCCACCTGCCCGTCCACGACTTGACGACTCGCCTTGACCGGTTTGCCGTTGTATTCGGTGGCCGGCGCGCTTTTCAGGCCGAACACCAGCAGCGCGCTCGCCATGCCGACGTCTCGTTTCTGCTCGTCACGTTGCGCGTAGTCCACCCACAGCCTGTTTTCTTTGGGACGGACGACAACCCGCGCGAGCCCCAGCCGGCCGTCGGCTTTGACGGTCACGCCGCCGGGGGCGCTCAGCGACCAGAACGTCGGGTCGGGAAAGGGATTGAAGCCGGCGTAGGTGCCGCTGATCGGCTCGGTCTGCAGGTAGGCCATGCGTCCGGCTTCCGTGTTCAAGACCGCGCCGTTCTTTTCGAGCCTGCCCGTCGTGCCCTGCATGGTCAGGGTGCTGTCGCGGTCTATGCCAGGCCCATTGTATGGCCAGGCGCCGTTGACGCGGCGATGGGGGAACAGCTGGTCGGTGCCGCCGCCCGAATACTCGGGCCGGAAGCCGGCTTCGATCAGGTCGCCGCCGCTCCGGTAGGAGACGTTGAGCTGCTTCTTTTCATCGTGCCAATTAGTATCCAGTTTGACCGCGTTAAGATGCTGCTGAAAGGCGGCGAAATCTTTGTATTCGGTCGCGTCGCCGACTTCGACGGCGAACCCGCCGTACGCCCGGTCGATCTTCGTCCAGTCGGCGCTGTCCGCCAGCGGCGCGTCCTGCTTTAGGTTGTATTGCTCGATGAGCAGGGTCGGCTTCGCCTGGCCGCCGCCCTGCATCCCGACCATCGGCCCCGTCTGGTCGGTGATGACGACCTCATCGCCGCGCCCCAGATCCGTCGAAGGCAGCGGGATGATGCCGGTGTAGCTGACGCCGTCGCGGACCGTGATGCGCTGACCGGCTTTGACTTTCACCGGATACGCCGTGACGCGCTGCCCGTCCACGAAGACCTCCCAGGCCGGGTTCTTCTGGAAATTGAAAAGCCCGATAGTGGTTTGCAGGCTCTTCACTTCGGCGACCGAGGCCGACGGATACCTTTCTTTCTTCCACGGGCTGGAGAGCACGATCATCTTATTCTTGTGCTGCAAGGTCGCCATGCCGCCGAACTGCCCCACAATGCCGTTGTTCTGAGTTTGGAGGAAGTTGGTGTGGTTGACGCCGGGGCGGACCAGCAGGGTGGCGATCTCGTCCATGTTCTCGACGGTTTTGTCCTCGCGGCGCCACTGCGCCATGACCGGGACGGTGCCGCCGGTGTCGAGGTCGACGCTGGCAACGCCGTAATGGCGGCCCAGGTAGTTGCGCTTCCACAGCGGTGTCGCCGCATAGCCGCCCCACTCCTTGTAAGAGTTGGTCATTTGATAGGGCAGCGGCTTTTCGTCCACCATGTTCGCTACCCACTCCGGCGCCCACGGGCCGTTGAGCGTCTGCTGCGCGATCATGCCGGGCAGGGCGTCGCGGCCCAGAGCCAGCATCCCGCCATAAATCTCTTTGTTGTTGAGGTCGGTGAGGGCGCCGCGGTGGGAAAGCGTGTGCACGATGTGCTTGGTGCCGTCCTGCTGCACGAAGACATACGCGGGGCCGGTGCGGCCCGAAGGCGCGACGAAGTGGCGCAGGCCGGGATGATAGGACGAGGTCAACTCCTCGACGGACTTGGCCAGAATGCTCTGCCCTATCATGCGGTCGAGCTGTGTCGGGCCGAAGTCGGCGAACATCTTCTGGCCTTTGAGTGACAGCGCGAAGTAGTAGTGGTCGAGCGACTCCTGCGTGCTGCCGTCGAACCAGCTCCAGGTGCGCAGCGGCCAGGTCTCGAGGCCGTGGCGCCCGTCTTCCATGGCGCGCCGGGAGCCGATGATCCCGCCGCCCAGCAGCGCGCCCAGCGCGGCGGTGTGGTTGAAGTTCATCGTGCTCATGTTCTGGGTGTAGGAGTAGCGGTAGAAACTGACGTTGCCGCGCCAGTCGCCGGTGCGCGCGTAGTACTTGGACGCGTTCTCCTGGCCCCGCTCATCGGCCACGTTCCACTGATTGTGGGCGAAGTCTTTGGTCTCTTTTTCGGGCATCAGCCACGCCGCCCAGTAGTCCTGCCAGAACTGGCGCACCGGAGCGGGCCACGCCGCGTGGTAAAGGTAGTAGGTTTGCAGCTTGTCCGGCGCGTCCCAGCCGTCCCAGCGGCGCGGCATGAGCGACAGCATGTCGTCGATCCAGGCGGCGTAGGCTTCGGGCGTGTCGGGCAGCGATGCGAAACCGCCCAGCCCCTTGAGTTCGGAAACACGCCGCCACTGCCAGTCGGACATCCACGTCGGGCGGCTGGATCCGTATCGTTGCGACAGGGCTTTGATCCGCGCCGCGTCCGGCATCACCGCCGTCGGCCGCCCGCCGGCCTTGTTCTTTTGGAGCTGCGCCGCCAGAGCCGGCACGTTCACTGTCAAGTCGGCGGTGCGGAGCGGCGCCGCCTCGCCGCCGGGCGCCAGCGTCACGATGAGCTTGGGAGTGTGGAGCAGGATGCCGCGCCCTGCCGTGGCCACGGCCCATTCGTAGCCGCTCTGGTTGTAGCGCTGGTCATAGGTTTCCCATTTGCGGATCAGAAGCCCGCAGCTCTCGAAGCCGCGCAGGCGCTGCTCGGGCGTGGCGCCGAACGCGGCATCGCGCAGCACCGGCGTGACGTCGAGGCGGCCTTCGGCGTTCTTGTAGGAGACTTCGGCGGGGCCGAACCGGGTCGGGAAGCGGTCCCGCTTTTCGTCCTGCGCGCCGAACTTCGCCCAGTAGCCGGCGCCGTTGATGTAGGCGTTGTAGGTCGGGCCGCTCCTGGCGTCGGCGACCCACGGCTTGCGCAGCGCCCACGCCACCGCGTGCCACCGGGGCGGATCTCTCACCCACAGATCGCCCATGAACGACAGGCCGGAGGGGTCTTTGTAGCCTTCGGGCCACAGCTCGGTACCGCGGTAGGGGAGCAGCACTTCGATCCTGCGGACGGCGTAGCCCCGGGCCATCTGCGCGGCGATCTTTTGGGCCGCGCCGGGAAAGCGCACGAGAAGGCTGCGATGCTGGGCGTCGAAGACCAGAGCGCCGGGTCTTGCGCCGCCGCCGTCACGCTCGGCCGGGAACCAGACGGCGCGCGGGCCTTTGCCGAAAGTGCCTTTGTCCACCTCTTCGACGGCGCCGCTTTCGCCGAGCACGACCGGCGTGTCCCACATCCGCCGGAAGCCGCTGATGCCGGCGGTCTGCGGCTGCCCGAAGGTCAGCGTCACCGGGTCCCGCGCCGCCTCCGCCGCCGCGGCGGGACGGGCGCTCAGCATCAAGCCGCCGCCGCAGAACAACAGGGTGCGGCTTAAAGTGAGGTGCGCCTGCAGATTCATCGGGGTCGTCTTCCTCTTGGTTTGCTTCTCAGCGGATGGAGGAATCCGCCGTTTGCTGAACAACCCGAAACGGGCTTTGGTACCGGTGACATTGCCGTCGGTCTCGATGCGGCAGCTCTGCGGCGTGACCCCGACGGCCGGAACGCCTGCCTGTAACGCGAACGCGCGAACGCCGGGGCCGCCCCGGCGGGCTCCACACCAGTGTGAACGTTCTTCAACGCCTGTGTCAAGCCTTCCGGCGGCTTCGGCAGGCCGAGGTGGATCCGGCGGACGCGCTTGCGGGTCCCGCAGTGCGCGCGGCACAGCACAGGCCCGCCGGGCCATCAGGGAACGTTTGAACTCGAAATTGTGCTTGGTCGCTAACGTCCGATAATAGCTATTACGTGACTTTACGGGAGCTGTCGCGCTGCCCGCGGCCGACTTTTTCGCCAGCCCGCCGTCACGGCACCTCGTAGCCCGGCAGCTGCTCCCAGCGCGTGTTGAAGGTTCCCGGGTCCAGCCGGTCCCAGCCGGAGCGGTCGCCGGTCTCGATGCAGGCGGCGAGGACCCGGAAGCACTCCGTGTCGCCCGGCCGCTCCTCCGCGATGTCCAGGTCCGGGTGGCGCCATTCCCGGGTCTGGAGCAGCAGCCCCATTTCGGACGGGGAACCGTCCACAGGGGCCCAGTGCCGGGCCAGCACGGAGCGCAGGTGTGGCTCGGGCGAGAAGAGGGGGTGGCCCAGCAGGTGGCAGACCAGCCGCGCCGCCTGGGTGGCCGTGAGCGAGCCGGGGCCGGAGCCGGGCTGCTCGGCGCCGAAGGTCACGCCGGCGGCGGCGCAGTCGGCGGGCGTGGGCCGCAGGTCGTGGCGTCCGCCGTCGACGAGCACGGAGAAGCCCTCGCGGTCCAGGAGCCAGGCGCCCGTGTGGTAGTCCTGGGGCGGCCGGTCCGCGGGCCACTGGAGCGGGTGGCGGTGGTCCTCGTCGTTCAGGCGGCCCTGGCGGGCCAGGCAGTCGCCGTAGGCGAAGAGCCAGACCTCGACCTCGGAACCCTGCCAGTCGCAGGTGACCTCCTCGAAGAAGAGGGCCCAGTGCGCCCCGGAGCGGAAGACGCTCATGCGCAGGTCCAGCGGCGGGAAGTAGGCGTTGCCGAGCGCCGGCTCGGTCAGGAAGCGGTCCAGGTGCGCCAGGACGCCCGAGATCACGCCGGCAGGCCCGGCGCTGACGGCCCCGGCGCCGCTCCCCCGCGGCGCCGGCGGAGGTGGCTAGGGGCGTTCACCGGGCCTGCCGGCGTGATCTCGGGCGTCCTGGCGCAGGTGCAGTTGCGCGTCCTGTTCGCGGAAGAAGGCGTCCCAACGGCGGCGTGCACGGGCCGGGTCGCCGCCGTTTGCCTCCGGCCGAACATCACCTTGCGGGCGGGCGAACTCCGGCAGCAGCAGCGGGCCAAGGTCCAGGGACGCGGCCGCCGCGCCCAGTGCCTCCGCGGCCAACGTCTGGCGCTCGTCCTCCGGAAGGCAGGCGATGCGGCCGGCCAGTTCCTCGGGCAGCTCGACGGTGATGGTGATGCGCTTGGCCCTCGTCACGGTTGTTGCGGCCTCCCCTCCCCGGCCTCTGGTTCCCCGGAGGCGGCCCGGAATCCTGCGCCGCGGCAGGAGAAATGTATACTAAGTTTGCCAACGGGTTGAGGCCCCGGCCCGCCGGAAAGGAGGCGCGCCCCGTGCCGCCGCGGCGGCCGCCGATCTCGTGTCGCGCTCTGGCCCGGACGCGCGCTCGTCAGCGGCCGGGGACCCGCCAGAGCTTGATGTCGCTACCGTGAGCGGTCGCCATCGTTTCCCCGTCCGGCGAGAAAGCGAGCTCCTGCCCCTCGCACCACGGGAACTCGGCCAGGAGGCGACCTGTCCGG
>CADCTO010000347.1 GCA_902805585.1 uncultured Armatimonadota bacterium
CGGTCGCGTGGTTCTCGCGGAGCCATTGGCGCCACGCGCCGCGGTCGGTGACCCGGAGGGTCTTCGTGATCTCCATCGCGCCCTGTTATGCTCCCGGCGGCGTGTACGACGCGTCCACCCAGCGCTCCTCGCGCCCGGCGCGCAGCGCGGCGTGGATGAAATGCACGCCCCGCGCACCGTCCTGCGCGGTCGGGAAGTCGAGGTCGAGCGGGTCCGGCGCTTCCCCGGCCGCGCGGGCGGCGATGGTGCGGACGATGTTGCCGTACAGACTGGCGAACGCGCCGAGGTATCCCTCGGGGTGGCCGGACGGGAGGCGCGAAGCGTGGCGCGCGGCGGGCGCGAGGTACGGGTTGCCGCGCAAGTAGGTCTCTTCGGGCCGGTCGGCGTAGCGCACCGTCAGACGGTTCGGGTCCCCATGGCTCCAGTCGAGCGCGCCCCGGGTCCCGAAGACGCGGAGGCGCAGGTTGTTTTCCTCGCCCACCAGGACCTGCGAGCACGTGAGCGCCCCGCGCGCCCCCCCGGCGTACCGCAGCAGCATGCTCGCGTCGTCGTCGATGCGGCGCCCCGGCACCATCGTGCTCACGTCGGCGTAGAGCTGTTCCAGTTCCAGCCCGGAAACATAGCGCGCCAGGTTCTCGGCGTGCGAGCCGATATCGCCGATGGCCCCGGCCCCCGCCTTCGCCGGGTCGGTCCGCCACTCCGCCTGGAGCGAGCCCGTCTCCTCCAGCCGCGTCGCTAGCCAGCCCTGGGTGTACTCCACGAGCACCTTGCGGATCTCGCCGAGGGCCCCTGCCTGCACCAGCGCGCGCGCCTGCTTGACCATCGGGTAGCCCGTGTAGGTGTGCGTCAGGCCGAAGACCACGCCGCGCTCCGCCGCCATCCGGCACAGCGCCTCGGCGTCCTCCAGCGTCACGGTCATCGGCTTCTCGCAGACGATGTGGAACCCGTGCTCGATGAACGCCTTTGCCACGGGGAAGTGCACGAAGTTCGGCGTCACGATGGAGACGAAGTCGAGGCGCTCCTCCGGCGGCAGCGCCGCCTCGCGCTCGACCATCTCCTCAAACGTGTCGTACACGCGGTTCGGGTCCAGGAGCAGTTCGCGCCCCGTCTGGTGCGACTCTTCGGGGACGATCGAAAAAGCTCCCGCCGTCAGCTCGGCCAGACCGTCGAACGCCGCCGCGCGCCGGTGCACCGCACCGATGAACGCGCCGGGGCCGCCGCCCACCATTCCATAACGAAGCTTCCGTCCAAGGGGCATAGGGTCGCAGTTTCCTCAGCCGGAGCTTCGACACCCGCCGCGCGTACTCCTGCTGCTCGCCCGCGATGGGAATCTGGATTGTGTCCGAGGAGGAAGAGGAGGAACCTGGAGGGAGGTGGGCCTCGCACGGGGAACTTGCCGGTCAAGAAGGGAACACGAGATGGTCACGATTTACGCGCGGCAGGTCCAGGCGCCGCCCGATTGGGCGCTCCGGCAGCGGGCGCTGATCGATCAGATGAACGCGGCGGCGCCTGTCTTCCAGGAGCGGTACACGCGGGCGGACGGCTCGTTCGTGTGGCGGCCAGCGTGGCCGGGCATGGACGGCAGCGACGACGGCTACGAGAGTTACCACAACTGGCCGCTGTTTTATGCGCTCGGCGGCGACGCAGACCTGCACCGGCGTTCCCGCTTCCTGTGGGACGCCGTGACGCGCCAGTTCACCGCCTACGGCCAGGTGTGGCGCGAGTTCGACGCGTTCTACGACTGGATGCACC
>CADCTO010000348.1 GCA_902805585.1 uncultured Armatimonadota bacterium
GGCCCGACGGCGCGCCCGGCGGCCCCTCCGCGCACCGCAAAACCGCGCCCGGGACCGGGCGCCGTGGGGCTGGCCCCGCGCCCGCCGGTCGTCACGATCATGGGCCATGTCGACCACGGCAAGACGACGCTGCTCGACGCGATCCGCAAGACGAGCGTCGCCGCGGGGGAAGCCGGCGGCATCACCCAGCACATCGGCGCGTACCAGGTCGAGGTGGACGGCAAGCGCATCACCTTCCTGGACACGCCGGGCCACGCCGCCTTCTCGTCGATGCGGGCCCGCGGCGCCCGCGTGACCGACATCGTCGTCATCGTGGTCGCCGCCGACGACGGCGTGATGCCCCAGACGCAGGAGGCCATCGAGCACGCCCGCGCGGCGGGCGTACCGATGATCATCGCGGTCAACAAGACCGACCTGCCCGACGCCAATCCCGACCGCGTGCTCACCGACCTGACGAGCTATGAGATCGTGCCCGAGGCGTTCGGCGGCACGACCCCCACGGTGAACATCTCGGCCAAGAAGGGCGACGGGCTCCAGGATCTGCTGGAGACCATCCTGCTCGTGTCCGAGGTCGAGGTGGACCCCAAGGCCGACCCGCACGGCAAGGCGCAGGGGACGGTGATCGAGGCCAAGATCGACAAGGGGCGCGGCGCGGTCACCACCGTGCTGGTGCAGCAGGGGACGCTGCGCAAGGGCGACGTGGTTTCCGCCGGGGAGCACTACGGCAAGATCCGCACGATGACCGACGACCAGGGCCGTGAGGTCAAGGTGGCCGGGCCCTCCACGCCGGTCGAGATCGTCGGCTTCGGCTCGGTCCCCCGCGCGGGCGACCGGCTCGAAGTGGCCAAGGACGAGCGCGAGGCGCGCGCCATCGCCGAGCGGCGGGCCGACCGCGACCGCGAGACCCGGCTCGACACCCGGTCGCTCGTCTCGCTCGAAGAGCTGTACCGCGTGATGCGCGAGGGCGCCATCAAGGAGCTGAAGCTCGTCATCAAGGGCGACGTCCAGGGCTCCGTCGAAGCGGTGCGCGAATCGCTGGAGAAACTGGAGAACCCCGAGGTCAAGGTGCGCGTTCTGGCGGCGGGGGTCGGCCCCATCACCGACAGCGACATCACCCGGGCGGCGGCGGGCGACGCGGGCGACACCGAGCCCGGCATGGTCGTCGGCTTCAACGTCGCGCCCGCGCCCAGCGCGGAGCGGAAGGCCGAGCAGGAGCACGTCACGATCAAGACGTATTCGATCATCTACGACCTGATCGACGACGTCAAGGAGTCGATGCTGGGCCTGCTGGAGCCGATCTACGAAGAGGCCGTGCTGGGCCACGCCGAGGTCCGCGCCCGGTTCAAGCTGCCCGGCGGCCGCGCCATCGCGGGCTGCTACATCACCGACGGCATGGTGCGCCGCGGGGCCAAGGCGCGCCTGACGCGCGGCAAGGACCTGCTCTACACGGGCGACATCGACACGCTCAAGCGCATCAAGGACGACGTCCGCGAAGTCCAGTCCGGCTACGAGTGCGGCATGACGCTGCGCGACTTCAACGACATCGTCGAAGGCGACATCATCGAGTGCTTCGAGATGCGCCAGGTCCCGCGGGAGTTCTAGGCCCTCACCCCCCTGCCCCCTCTCCCGGCGCTGCGGGAGAAGGGGTGCCTGTCACCAGCCCGGGTGCGGCTCCGCGCCACGCGATTCCTCTTTCTTCCTCCCCCTCTCCTACAACCCCGGGAAAGGGGGCAGGGTGGAGAGGGCCC
>CADCTO010000349.1:0-321 GCA_902805585.1 uncultured Armatimonadota bacterium
GCGGCCGCGGCCCGTGCCAACCCCGCGCCGGCCGCCGGCGGCGACGGCGGGACGGCGATCACGGACAACCGCTGCTCGGTCGAGGGCTGCCCCGCCGTGCTGACGCAGGGCCAGGTCACGATGTCCATGAACAAGTTCGGCAAGGCGCTCTGCCCGGTGCACCAGCGCGAAGCGACGCCGCTCGCCGGCAACCCGCCACGGCGCCCGGCGAAGCCCGAGATGGCCGACACGCTGCTGTAACCTATCCCCCCTGCCCCCTTCCCTGACAAGCCCCTCCGGGGAGGGAAGGGGGAGCCGGCGGCAGTAGCGTCAGATGGTCTC
>CADCTO010000349.1:331-20063 GCA_902805585.1 uncultured Armatimonadota bacterium
GCGTGGGGCGGACGGGAGCCCCGGTGGAACTCGACTCGCTTTCGCCGCCGGCTCCCCCTTCCCTCGGCGAAGCCGCTCGGCAGGGAAGGGGGCAGGGGGGATAGGTGGACCTGACAAAACCTTCGGACCTCAGCCGCCTGCTCAAGGCGCACGGGCTGCACCTGAGCAAGCGGCTGGGGCAGAATTTCCTCGTGGACCGGACCCACCTGCTGCGCGTGGTCGAAACGGCACAGGTCGGGCCGGGAGATCGGGTGTTCGAGGTCGGGCCGGGTGTGGGGACGCTGACGGTGGAGCTGGCGGCGCGCGCCGCGCGCGTCGTCGCCGTGGAATTGGACCGCGGCCTGCTGCCCGTACTCGCCGACGTTCTTGCCCCCTTCCCGAACGCGACCGTCGTCCACGCCGACGCGCTGCGGCTCGACCTGCCCGCCTTCCTCGCGGAGCACTTCGGCGCGGTGGAGGAGGCGGGGACGACGCCCCTGAAGGTGGCCGCGAACATCCCCTACAACATCACCTCACCGCTGCTGGCGCGCCTGCTGGAGAACCGTCCCCGGTTCAGCTCGATCACCCTCATGGTGCAAAAAGAGGTCGCCCGCCGTCTTGCCGCCGCGCCTGGGACCGAGGACTACGGCGCGTTCAGCGTGTTCGCGCAGTTCCACGCGGAGGTGTCGGTCGCGGGGATCGTGCCGCGGGGCGCCTTCTTCCCGCCGCCGAAGGTGGATTCCGCTGTGGTGCATCTGGTGCCGCGGGAGGCCCCGCCCGTGGACGTGCCGTCCCCGGAGGCGTTTTTCGGCGTTTCGCGGGGCGTGTTCGGGCAGCGACGCAAAACCATCGCGAACGCGCTCGTCGGGGCGCCGGGGCTTGAGTTCACCCGCGAGCAGATCGCGGGGGCGCTGGGTGCGGCCGGCATCGACGGCGGGCGGCGGGGCGAGACGCTATCGCTGGAAGAGATCGCCGCCCTGTGCCGCGCGCTGTTCGGCCCGGCGTCACCCGCCGTGGCGGGCGGATAGACCCTTCACGGCCTCGCTCAGCAGGGTCTGCGCCCGCTGGAGGGCGGCTTCGCGGACCGCCTCTTCCCGCTCGGCTGCGTAGGTCTGCACGAGTCCGAGCAGTTCATCCATCAGGGCACGTTCGGCCTGCTCCTGCTGCTGCAGAAGTCGGCGCGTGTCCTGCACCGCTTCTCGCGCATCGCGCGCCTGTGCCGCCAACGCCTCGATCCGGGCGAAGACGGGTTCGGTGTCGTTCCGGTCTGGGGGAGGGGCTGGAGGCAGAAAGGGCGAGGGCGCGGGTTTGAACGAAGGCGGCGCAACGGACGGCCGTTCCGCCGAGGGCGTGGGCGCCTGGATCTCGGCGGCGACCACGATCAGGGCGCGTTTCGCCTCGTCGTACTCCGGGTCCAGGTCGAGGGCCAGTTCGTACTGGCGCCTGGCGTCCGCGAGGCGGCCCACGGCCAGCAGCGAGTTCCCCAGGTTATAATGCAGGCGCGCCTTGCCGGGGGTCTGGAGGATGGCCGCACGGAACGTGGCCACGGCCTCGTCGTAGCGCCCCAGGACGTACTGCGCCATCCCCAGGTGGTTATAGGCGGGGCCGCGCACCGCGCTCCCGCCCTCGGCGTCCGTGGCCTGGGCGGCCCGCTGAAGATAGGGGACGGCCTCTTCATATCGCTCGGCCCGGTACAGGTCGGACCCGGTCGCCCAGTCCTCGTTCATGGGCGTATGATAGCGGATTGTGCCTGCGTTGGCAACCAGGTTCGTCTGACGATAATAGCGTTTATACACATAAAAACAGTCAGAGCCCTTGACAGGATACAAAATTCTGTGTTACTATGAAGTCGTGTGATCTCCTTTTCTCTCCACGTGTTTTGTGGAAGCGGCTGAGCCAACTGCTCAGCCGTTTTTCTTTTTGTGCCGCTAACGGACCAGTTTCAGTATCTCCTTGAACTCCGGCGTGCCCGCCGCGACCAGCCATTCGTACACGGCGGCCTCGGCCGCGCAGGGGCGGACGCCGGCATCGCGGATACGCTCCATCCCGAGCTTATGCTTCTCCAGCGACCGCGACGACACCGCGTCGGCGGGGACGTGCACCTGGTAGCCGGCTTCCAGCAGGTCGTGCGCTGTCTGCGACACGCAGATGTGCGTCTCCACGCCGCACAGCAGTACCTGAGACCGCCCCGTCCGGCGCAGCGATTCCAAAAACGCGTCGGAGCCGCCGCACGAGAAGCACAACTTGTCCAGCGGTTCCGTGCCCGCCGGCAGCGCGTCGGCCACGGCGGGAACGACACCGCCCATGCGGACGGCGTACTGCACGGTCGCCAGCACCGGCACCTCCAGGGTCTGCGCGGCGCGGCAGAGCAGCAGAACATTGGCCTCCACCCGCTCGCGCTCGTGGATGGCCGCCAGGAACGGCTCCTGCATGTCCACGACCACGAGCGCGCAGGCGCGGCGGTCCAGCAGATACGGATGGCGTCGTGGCGGCATAGAAGGTCCTTTCGTCGGTCCGGGCAGGTGCGCAGTAGGTGTTTTGCGAGGCGCGGCTTTTTTCCTGCCGGTCCCCGGCGTCTGACGGCAGGGGAACGCCGCCCCGGCGGCGTACCTTGCCGACGGGCCGAAAGGCCAGGAGGAGGCGGCGGATGCGGATCACCAAGGTGGAAGCGTTCCACGTCGATTGGGGGCGGAGCCGGAGCGCCTGGGTGCGCGTCTGGTCGGACGCGGGCGAGTACGGGCTGGGCGAAGCGAGCCCGATGGCGCACGGCAACGCGTCCCTGGAGATCGTCGCCAGTGCGTTCACGCCGCTGCTCCTGGGCGCGAACCCGCTCGATCATCGGGTCCTTCAGGACCGCCTGTTCCACCACCACATCAAACTGGGCCCGGAGGGGGCGTTCGCGGGGGCGCTGGCCGCCGTGGACATCGCGCTGTGGGACCTGAAGGGCAAGCTCCTCCAACAGCCGATCTACCAACTGCTCGGCGGCGCGTGGCGGACGGAGATGCCGTTCTACGCCTCCATCGGGGGGAACGCCGCGCGGAGCGTGGACGCCGTCTGCCGCGCGGTCGAGGAGTGGATGCCGCTGGGCCCGGCGCAGGTCAAGATCCGCTTCGACGGCGACAAGACCGCCCGCGACGAGGACCTGGCGGGCGACATCGCCAAGGCGCGCGCCGTGCGCGCGCTCGTGGGCGACGGCTTCCCGCTGGCCTTCGACGCCAACAACCGGTACTCGGTGCAGGGGGCGATCCGGGTCGGCCGGGCCCTGGAGGAACTGGGCTACGTGTGGTTCGAGGAGCCCGTGCTGCACTACCACACCGACAGCTTCGCCAAAGTGGCCGCCGCCCTCGACATCGCCGTGGCCGCCGGCGAGCAGGAGTACACCCTGCAGGGCGTCCGGCGGCTGATCGACGCGGGCGTCGCCGTCGTGCAGCCGGACATCGTCAAAACGGGCGGCTTCACCGGCCTGTCGGACATGGCGGCGCTGGCCCGCGCCCACGGCGTCGATCTGGTCCCGCACCAGACACAGCCGACGGTGGGCCACACGGCCAACCTGCACTTCGTGGCGGCGCTCACGCATTCCCACTACCCGTGCGAATACAACGACCGCTCCGGGGCGCAGAACGCGGTCCTGGCGAGCGCGCCGGTGCTGCCCGTGGGCGGGAAGTTCGTCCTCACCGAAGCGCCGGGCCTGGGACTCGTGGTGGACGAAGCCGCTCTGCGGAGCCGTGCCGTTGTCTGGCGGGAATAGGTCGAAAGGCCTATTCCCTGCTGGCCCCGGCCGGTTCTATAATAGGACGGTCCGCGGCAAATACCACTCTGTGGCAGGACGCATCCGGTGCAAATGCCCGCCCGTTTTGTGGTATCATGCCACGGTACCCGGTGGGAATACGCGCCCGACCGTGGCTTCATGGTTGAACGCTTCACCGGCAGGGTACCACCAGAACGCGGGGCGGGTGAATCCCAGGATTTAGGAAGAACGCGGGGTCCGTTGCCGAAAGGTGGCGGGCTTTTTTGATATCAGGAAAAGAATGACGCCAACCATACAACCGAGCCGTATCAAGAGCGTGACGGCGCAGATCGAAGACATCTTTTTCGAGAACTACCTCAAATACTTCAAGAACGCCGAGGCAAAACGGCGCTGGAGCATCTATCACGACATCCCCTGGGACAAGGCGAGCAACGACTCGTCCGACCTGACCGCCGACATCGTGCAGTCGTTCTCGGCCGTCGAGATGTTCCTGCCGGACTACACGTCCAAGATCATGGAACTGGTGCGGCGTTCGCGGGGGCGGGCGTGGTTCCAGTCCAACTGGGGCTACGAAGAGTCCAAGCACAGCATGGTGCTGGAAGAGTGGCTGCTGCGCTCCGGCAAGCGGACCGAGGAGCAGATCAAGGAGTTCGAGCGCACGCTGCTGGGCGCGGAGTGGGAGCTTCCGTTCGACCACCCCCGGCAGATGATCATCTACACGATGATCCAGGAGCTGGCGACGGGGCTGAACTACACCAACCTACGCCGCCGTGCCGAAGAAGAGGGCGACGGGGCGCTGACCGGCCTGCTCAAGTGGGTGTCGGCCGACGAACAGGCGCACTACAACTTCTTCCGCAAGGGCGTCAAGGCGTACCTGGCTCTGGAACCCGAGGAGACCGTCGCCGACCTCAAGTACGTGTTCGACAACTTCGCGATGCCCGCCCAGTACCAGATACCGGACTGGGACGAGCGGGGCAAGCAGATCGAGGCGGCGGGCATCTACGGGCCGATGATCTACGTGAAGAAGATCCGCATCCCCATCCTCAACGACCTGGGCATCGACCGCAAGCAGCTCAAGGCGGCCGGCGTGCCCAGCCACCTGGCGGACCAGATGGCGGATCGTGCGGAAGAGAAGGCGGAGGATGCGGACGCGGCGACGTTCGACCGTACGCACTCGCTCCCGTCCGGCCCGGCTCCGCTGCGCCCGGCGGGCCGTATCACCATCGTCTCCCGCTGATGGACGTGTTTCCGTGAAGGTCGTCGCCGTCGGGGACCTTCACGGGGACACCCGCAACCTGTTCCGGGTCCTGGAGGCCGAACACCCGGACGGCCTCCTGTGCGTCGGCGACTGGGGCGACCCCGGCCAGATCGACGACGCGACGTGGGCCGATCTGCTCGGGCGAGTCCCGGTCCTTTCGGTCTTCGGCAACCACGACGACCTGCCGGTCCTGGGCGGGCTCCGGAACCGCGACGGCGCAGCCGTGTTGCTGGAACCGGGCGGGCGGTGCGACGACTTCTGCGGGTTGGCGGTGGCCGGCGTTTCGGGCATCTGGGCCAAAAGTCACCGGCTGCCTCACTACGTCACGGACGAGGACGTCGCCGGCTGGGCCGCAAGCCTCGCCGCCGGGCCGCCCGTGGACGTGCTGCTCACGCACGGCTGCCCGATCGGCGTCGCCGACCGCACGCCGTCCGGCCGGCCCGGCGGGCAGCGCTGCTTCCTCGACCTGCTGCGCGCCGTCCGCCCGCGCGTCCACCTGTGCGGCCACCTCCACGTCGCCCAGCGCCGTGACCTCGAAGAACCTCCGTGCCAGGTGCTGAACACGGGCGCGCTGCCGCAGGGCCATTACGTCGTGCTCACCCGCGACGATGGCGATGGCGGCGCGCCGGGAGCGGAGGCGCGGCGGCTTTAGGGCAGCGCCGGTATCGCCGCCGTCCCGATCGCGGCCGCGACGGCGCTTTCCAGCGCCCCTGCATCCGGGTCCAGGGCGACGATCCGGCCGTCGCGGCCGATGAGGACGCTGCGGGGGACCTCATCGACGGCGTAGGAAGAGGCCACCGCGCTGTCCATGCCCCGGCCTTCGAATATCTGCCGCCACGCCGCCCCCTTCTCGGCGATCAGCGCCCGCGCGGTCTGCCTGTCGCCCGGTTCATCCAGGCAGACGCCCAGGATGTCGAAGCCCGCGTCTTTATACCGCTCTCGGAGCGCCCGCAGGCGTTCTATCTGCGCGACGACCCTGGGCGACCAGCTCGCCCAGAAGTGCAACAACACGACCTTGCCGTGGTAGTCCTTGAGCGAGGCGCGCCCACCGTCCTCCGTCAGAACCGGCGCCGGCTCGAACGCGGCGGCGCGATTGCCGACCTTCGGCCGGAAGTCCTGGCGAGCGTTCAGCGCATCGACGGTGTCGACCGCATCGGCGAGCGCGTTGTTGTACAGCGGCGGGGTGAACGTGAACAGCGCCGCGGGCAGGTCCGGGTTCGTCTGCACTTCACGGTAGATCTCGCGCACGCTAGTGTTCCGGCCGCCGAAGGTGCGCGTCTCGGTCACCTGCCGCAGCAGATGGTCCTGAACGCCGATGCTCAGCGTGAGCCCCCCGCCGTCCCGGCCCGTGGGGATGCCGCTCGCGTCCAACTCCTCCCGCCGCAGGACCACCGTACGGACGGGGGCTCCCCCGGCGCGGGCCGGCGGCCCCAGCGTCACGGAGCGCACGTCCCGCCCACGGAGATACACCCACGGGTCGCGGCCGTCCATCAGGTCGATCATCCGCGGGCTCGGCACCGAGAAGGTCTGCCCGACGCCTCCGAACCGGGCCAACAGGTTCACGAGGCCTTCGCCGCCCGCGGTCGCGGGGAGCGGTTGCTTCAGGTACCGGTCGGGCGAGAGCGACGTGTTGACGAAAAGCGTCCTCCCGTCGGCGGTCAGGTCGATCTGCTGGACCACGCCCCCGTCTGGCTCGCGCCCGAAGGTGACGGTGACCGTGTGCCGCGCCCGGCCATTGGGCTTGTCCAGTGCCAGCACGCCACGGCCGCGCAAGGTGATCCCCGTCCTGCGGCCGCCACTGGAGGTCCCCGGGAAGTCCTCCACGCTTTCGATCCGACAGCGAAAGGTGCGCAGCCCCGCATAAGCGGCACGCATCCGGGCCAGCAGCGCAGCGACCGGCGAGCCCGACGCGTCCTCCGCGGAGGACGCGTCGGGCTCGCCGCGCACGACCATCTGCGCGCCGGGCGGTGGTGTGAACCGGAATGCGGCCGGCGGGTTCGCGCGCACGTTCCGGTAGGTCTCGGTGTGTTCCACGGCCGGGCCGCCGCTCTCGTTCACCAGGCTCTGGCGTAGGCTCCGCAGCAGCCGGTCTTTCGCCCCGATCACGAACGTGACCGTGCCCGCGGCGCTGTTTTTGGGCGTCCGTTCGAGCGTGGCGATCAGCGTCTCCACGGCCACCCCGTCCTCCCGGCCCGCCGCGCCGCGCCGCAGCGACGCCAGCCCGCTGCCCTCGGCGAAAATCGAGGAGATCAATCGCCTGCCCTCGCCGGAAAGCAGCAGCGGCAGGAGCGGAGGCGGCCCCGACGCCTCCGCGCCGCTTTGGGACAACAGCGAATGCAGAATAGAGCCATTGCGCGGCGCGGGCTCGCGCACGTACCGCTTCCGGTTGGCCGGGGAAGATACGTACGCGTGCCTGCCGTCCGAAACGACGCGGGTCGTGACGCTGACGCCCGCAGCGTCGCGCGGGAGCCGCGTGGTGACGATCACTGCCCGGTTCGGCGGCTGCCAAAGAAGCGACGTGCGGTAGCGCGGGGGCGCGCCGCCCTCCTTGACCTCGAGGGTTGCCGAGTACGTCTTCAGGCCCCGATGCGCGTCCGCCATGGCCAGGAGGAGCGCGCGCGCCTCCGGCTCGACGTGGCGCGTGGCGGCGGCGGCGGCAGGAACGCCGCCGGGTGCGCCCGACCCCGCCGGGCCGGGAGCACCCGGGACGGCGGCCGTCTGCCCCCGCGCGCCGGCGACCGGGGGCGGCAGGGCGGCGGCAAGGAACAGGAACAACGCGGCGCCTGAGACGCCGCGGAAGGGCCGAACAGGACCGTCCAGAAGGGGAGACCTCATGAGCACCGCAAAGCACCTCCGCGCGGGAACTGTCATAGAGTACGGCTGGGGCGCGCAGGTTTCCTGTGGCGCACGGGTGCCGGCCGGAGGAGCCCGTGCGTTACACCTCGCGCAGACCCGGCCGCGGGCGCCGTCTGGCAGGGCTCAGGTTCACGACACCCGTGATGCGCCAGGCGCCGCCTTCGCGGCCGAGGCTGTAGATATAGCGGATCTTGACCCCGTCGCGGCCGGCGACCTCTACCGGGAGCAGCGCCTCGTCACCCGACCGGCGCGCGGCGCCGTAGGTGGCCCCCTTCGAGGCGGCGACCTGCGGGTACCCTGCCCGTATCATCGCCCGGAACGTTTCCGGCGAGAAGTTTTCCCGGAAGCTGCTGGAGGCGAAGCGGAGGGCGCCTTTGTAGTCGTTCCGGTTGAACGCCGCCAGTTGTCCGCCCACGGCCTGCTCCAGAAGCTTCTGCGTGGGCGCGTCCGCGGGCTTGCCGGGCGCGGACGAAGGGAGGCTCGGGCGCGGACCGCGCGGGGCGGCTGGCGCGGGGGCGGCGAGCAGCCGGCCGACGAGACAGGCGGTCAGCACGAAGGGGGCCAGCGTGCGCAGGCTGAAGGACATCTCGTTCGCTCCTCATCCTGCCGACGGGGCGCCTGGGCGCGTCGGGAACATCGGCAAGCGTATGCCCCTCAGGATACCCGAGGATGCGCGCGGCTCGAAACGGTCCCGGTCGCCCCGGCCCTTTGTTACGGCCCGTCGATCGACCGGCAGGAAATCCGGGGGCATGGTAGAATCGTGAACACGTAAGATGGCAAAAGGCGCACGACAACCGGAGCCCGCAGCGACTGTCGAGACGGGAGCCGGCCCGGACCGTTTGACGCTTTGCCTGGAAGGCGACCTGGATCTGGACAGCATCTCCAGGTTCCGTGACCGGGCGTTCACAGCCATCGGCGAACGGCCCGGTGTCCTCCTGCTCGATCTTTCCAGGGTCCCTTTCGTGGACACGGCGGGCCTTGCCGCCCTGGTCACCGTGGCGCGCGTGGCCCGCATGGTGAGCGTGGGCGTCGGCGTGATACCCGCGCCGCATTTGCGCCGCGTGCTCCATTTGACGGGTCTCACGCGCCTGTTGCCGATCACGGACGCTTCGGTCCTCGACGGTCCGGCGGACGCCGAAAAAAAAACTTGAAGCAAATGTCTACGCGTTGTGTCCAAAGAAGTGCAATACAGTCCTTCTGTCTTCAGGCCGTGCGTTCTCGAACGTCACGGCCTTTTTTTGTGGCGGCGCGCGCCGCCGAGGCGTTGCCGTGACCCCTTCCGATCTGCTGCGCGACCTGGTCGCCCTGCCGGGCCCACCGGGGCAGGAAGATGCGGTCCGTGCCTACGTGCGGGCGCGCGCGGAGGGCCTGGGCCTGGTCCCGGTCGAGGACGCGAAGGGAAACCTGCTGGTGTCTCTGGGCGCTCCGATGCCCGAACGCCCCCCCACGGTCGTGACCGCGCACCTGGACGAGATCGCCCTGATGGTGACCGGGGTCGAGGAGGACGGCACCCTGCGGGTGGCGCCGCTCGGCGGCGCGCACCCGTGGAAGTGGGGCGAGGGTCCGGTCGAAGCGCTCGCCGCCGGGGGCGCCTTCGTGCCCGGCGTGCTCGGCTTCGGCTCGATCCACACGACGTCCCCCGCGAGCGCGGTCCAGCAGGCGCGGGGCGGGGCGGCCGTGACCTGGGAGATGGCGCGCGTCACGACCGGCCTGGACGCCGGTTCGCTTTCGCAGGCCGGGGTGCGCCCCGGCACGCGTGTCGTGATCGCCCGCTCACGGCGGCAGTTGTTCCCGCTCGGGGGCGACCTCGTGGCCGGCTACTTCCTGGACGACCGCGCCGACCTGGTGGCGTGGCTGCTCGCGCTGGAAGCGCTGGCGAAGGCGGGAGGTTGGGAGCAGGACGTCGTCTTCGCGGCCACGGCGTCGGAGGAGGTGGGCGGCGAGGGCGCGGCGTTCCTGATGCACGGGCTGCATCCCGACGTCTGCGTCGCCCTGGAGATCGGCCCGACCTCGCCCGACGCGCCGTTCCCGATCGACGCGGATCCGACCGTCTGGGTCTCGGACCCCTACGCGTCGATGGACCCGCGCGACGGGGACCTCCTGGACGCCGCCGCCCGCGACATCGGACTGTCGCCGCACTGGCAGGCCCTCACCCGGGGCGGGTCGGACGCCTCGTCGGCGGCCTCGCGCGGCCTGTGCGCGCGTCCCGTCACGCTCGCCTTCGCCGCCGACAACTCCCACGGCTTCGAGATCATGCACCGGGGCGCCCCGGAAAACCTGGCCCGTCTGCTGGTCGCCTACCTGAGCCGTCTGCGCGACAACGGAGGACTCGGCCCGCGGTAGCGCATCGGCGGCGGCGGCGAGCAGAGGAGGTGCCTGCTTTGTCGTATCGGTTCAGCATGGCGGTCACGCTCCCCCCGGACGAACTCGCCGCCGCCATGAACCTCGTCTATACGGACTACGCGGTGCCCGTTTACATGACGCCCGAGCAGATACGGGCGCGGACCTTTCCGCCTCGACGCTCCCCGTCGCCGCCGCGCTGGTCTCCGGCTTGCGGAAGCGCAAAACGGACACCCCCTTGCTGCTCGTGAACGAACCGGAAGACAGCCCGACGGTCCCGTCGCTGCTCGCGCTGGGTTCCCCGAAACGATGCGGCAGCACGAAATGGTCTGGCAGGCGAGCAGCGGTGGCTAAGGCTGCCGCTGCTGAGAAACGGCCGACATGGGTACAAACTAACACCGTCGGTCGTCTTCCGGCGCGGTCGTGGGGGGATCTATGTATCGGCACAGCCCTGGCTGCACGTCATGAAAAGCAGTTGGTACCCGCTCGGGGTGCACGTGGTGCGCCCCCTGCCCTTTGTGCCGTCGTCGGCCCACGGTAGCCAGAAACGGCGCCGGCGGCGGCAGCGCCCGTGATCCTGTTTCTGGAAGCCTACCTTCCCGACGAGCGTGCCTCCGTGCCCGTGGCGCGGCGCGTGTGCCAGGACCTTCTGCGCCACCTGGGCGTGGCCGCCGACGACGTCGAGGACGTGGTGGCCGTGGTGGGGGAGCTGGCGACGAACGCCGTGCAGCACGCCCGCAGTCCCGGCGGGTTCCGGGTGCACTGCGAGCTGCACGAGGACCACGTGCTGGTGGCCGTGACCGACTGGGGTCGAGGCATCCCGGAGGGGCGGCTGCCGGAGCCGGGGACGGCGCGTGCGGACGAGAGCGGCCACGAGCGGTTCGGCGGCTGGGGCCTGCCGCTGGTTTGCCGGCTGACTGAGGCGGTGTCCATCGGGCCGGCGGGTCCCGACGGCGGCGGCACCACGGTGCGGGCGCAGAGGCGGATCCGTCACGCCGACCTTCCCCGCGCCCGGGCCGCGGGCCGGCAGGTCGGCGGGCACGTCTTGATTGCAGTCCGCTAACGGCGGCGGTCCTCTGCGGTACCCCTCTTGCCCGGGCGGCCACGCTTCTCTGCTCCTGGCAGGCGCGTGACTTCCTGTGCCCCGCTTCCTTCTTCGGCCTCGCCCCGTACAACGGTGAGCATACCCGCGGACGCGCTTCCCCGTAGTGCTACCGGCTCCACCCACACAAAAACCCATAAATCTACTCTGAGTAAGCGAGCATACACTGCCAATAATTAGAACGGCAGTGGTATCGCTAACGTCGCGGGAGCGCCGTGCCAGTACGTTTACGGTGAGTGAGGAGGAGGAGCGGAAAGTGACCATTCTTGATGATCGGACCGTCGCCCCTGCGGACGGGTTTCTAGTGACCGGAGCATCGCAGACTTCTCCGCACGGCGCCGGGCTCACCACGGCTCTCAGCCGGAGCACCGCGCAGTTCGCCCGCCCGCACGGGCCGGACCTGCTCGGGCGGACCGAAAAGTACCTGCAATGGCAGCAGGCACGGCGCGACGCCGGCGTCTGGCCGTTCTCACGGTGCCTGGGGAGCGCCCCCAGGTCCACCTGTGTGGTCCGGGACGAGCAGGGAAACACACGGGACGGGATCAACTTCGGTTCGCAGGACTACCTGTCCCTGTCCCTCCACCCCGCCGTCCTCGCGGCGGCCGAGCGGGCCTTGCGGGAGTTCGGCCCGCACAGCGCCGGTTCCCCGATGCTCACGGGCAACACGGACCCGTCTCTGGCATTGGAAGCGGACCTGGGGGAGGCCCTGCAGATGGAGCACGTGATGCTGTTCCCGACGGGGTGGGCCGCCGGGTTCGGCACGATCGTCGGCCTGGTCCGCCCGGACGACCACGTCCTCCTGGACAACCTTTCCCACGCGTGCCTCCAGCAGGGTGCCCAGGCGGCGACCGCGAACGTGCGCCGCCACGGCCACCTGGACCTCGCCGCCATCCGCAGCCACCTGTCCGACATCCGCAGCAAGGACAGCCGTAACGGCATCCTGGTGGTCACGGAAGGGCTGTTCTCCATGGACAGCGACTGCCCCGCCCTGGGCCCGCTCCAGGATCTCTGCCACGAGTACAGCGCGACGCTCCTCGTGGACGTGGCCCACGATTTCGGCGCATCGGGGCCGCGGGGGACCGGGACCATCGGATCCCAGAACCTGCTGGGCAAGGTCGATCTCGTCATGGGCGCGTTCTCCAAAACGTTCGCCGCTAACGGCGGTTTCCTCGCCACCCGCTCGGAATCCGTGAAGCAGTTCGTGAAAATGTTCGGCGGGACGCACACCTTCTCGAACGCCATCTCGCCGCTGCAGGCGGCGGTGGTCGTCGAAGCGTTGCGGATCGTGCGTTCCGCCGAAGGCGAGCAGCGGCGGGGGATGCTGCTCGAAGCGGTGCGCGCGCTGCGGGACGCGTTCGCCGGCTACGGGATCCGCTGCATGGGCGATCCGTCCGCCATCGTGCCGGTCCCGGTCGGCAGCGAAAAGGTGGGCCGCCTCGCGTACTCGCTCGTGTTCGACCGTGGGGTGTTCGCCAATCTGGTGGAGTTCCCGGCCGTCGCCATCGGGGCCTCCCGGTTCCGCATGCAGGTCATGGCCGAGCACACCGGGGAACAGATACAGGAAGCGGCGCGGGTCGTGGCCGGCGCCATCGACGAAGCTCAGGCGATGGTGAACCCGTGGACGGGTGCGCGTCCCGCAAACAAACTCGACGTCTGACGGTTCGGCGGCGGCGCGGCGTCGGCCGGGCCTCGAAACGGGAAAGCCGGGCGCGCATGCGCGCCCGGCTTTCCCGTTTCGAGGCCTTGTAAGGTTTCGGGGTAAAGATGCCTATGATAAATAGGAGGGCGGGCTTCTTCCAGCGGCGGTCACGGTCCCCACGCGTTGACCCGACATGGCGCTGGCTGGAGCGGAGGGCCGGGAGATGGCGTTTAATATGTGGAGCGTACTGCTGCGCACTCGCACGTCCGCCGGGGGCATCCCCCCGGACGCCCCGGCGCGCGTGGAATCGCCGGGCGCGCGCCGGGCACCCGGGTTGGCGGGCGCTATGCGCCTGATGCTGGTGCGCACGTTCCTCGTGACCCTCGCCGGCATGACGTTATACGAAGTCGCCCAGCACGCCCTTCTCCTGGGGATGCCGGGCCGGCAGTCGCAGGTCGTCACCGTCCTGGCCCTCAGCCTCGTTGCCACGATCGCGTCCGGTTTCGTGTGGCGGCACTACATGGATGTCGCCGCCCAGGTCAGCGTTAAGAATCGCGAACGCCTCGCCGCCGAGGGCGCATTGCTGGAGGCGCGGGAGGTTCTCGAACTCCGGGTGCGGGAACGCACGCGGGAACTGGAAAACATCAATGCGGTCCTCCAGACGAGCGAGGAGCGCTACCGGGCTTTCGTGGAAACGAGTTCCGAAGGCATCTGGTGCTTCGAGCTGGAAGAGCCGATCTCCGTCTCCCGCCCGGTGGATGAGCAGGTCGAATGGCTCTTCGAGCATGCCTATATGGCGGAATGCAACGAAGTGATGGCCCGGATGTATGGTTTCGAGTCCGCCGCGGATCTGCGAGGCATCCGCCTGCCCGATCTGCTCGACCGGTCGGACGAGGCCAACTGGGAGTACCTGCGCGCCTTCATCCAGTCGGGATACCGGCTTCTCGACGCGGAATCGAGCGAGATAGACCGGTCCGGGAGCACCAAGTACTTCCTGAACAACCTGACCGGTGTGTGCGAGAATGAACATTTCCTGCGCGCCTGGGGCTCGCAGCGCGACGTGACGGACCGTAAACTGCACGAACAGGCGATCCGGTGGCAGGCGTTCCACGACAGCCTGACCGGCCTGCCCAACCGGGCGCACCTCCAGCACCACCTGGAGCAGGTCCTCCTCGATGCGCAGGCGTCCGGGAGCCGGGGCGCCCTCCTCTTCCTGGACCTCGACAATTTCAAGGAGATCAACGATTCACTCGGCCACGAAGCCGGCGACCGCCTGCTGCGCGACGTGGCCGAGCGCCTGGCGCAGTGCGCGGGCGGCGTGGATGAGCCCCTGGCCCGCATGGGGGGCGACGAGTTCACGATCCTGCTGCCCGAGATCGGACAGCCGGAAGACGCCGCCGCCGTCGCGCAAAAGTTGCTGGACCTGTTCGACCGGCCCGTGCTCCTCGACGGTCACGAGCTGTTTGTCGCCGCGAGCATCGGGATCAGCCTCTTCCCGGAAGACGGCGCGGACGCGCCGACGCTCTTGAAGAACGCCGACGTCGCCATGTACCGCGCCAAGGATCAGGGGCGGAACCGCTATCAGTTCTACGACGAGGTGATGGCCGCGGACACGTACGAGCGCCTGGTTCTGGGCGCCGATCTGCGCAAGGCGATCGAGCGGGGACAACTGTGCGCCTTCTACCAGCCGCTCGTGGACCTCGGCAGCGGCCGCATGACGGGCGTGGAGGCGCTGCTGCGCTGGCAGCACCCGGTCCACGGGGCCGTGCCGCCCGCGACCTTCATCCCGTTAGCCGAGATGACGGGGCTTATCATTCCGCTCGGGGAGTGGGTGCTGGAGGCCGCCTGCCGCGAGGCGGTGCGCTGGCAGCGGGCGGGACACCCCCTCACCGTCAGCGTGAATCTTTCGGCCCGCCAGTTCCGTCAGCCGGACCTGGCGTCCGTTATAACGGCGGTGCTCGCGCGCGCCGGCCTCGACCCGCAGTGGCTGAGCCTGGAACTGACCGAGAGCGCCGTCATCGAGAACCACGAATTCGCCGTCCAGACGCTCACGGCCCTCAAAGGAACGGGCGTGCGGATCTCGATCGACGATTTCGGCACCGGCTACTCGTCCCTGGCGTACCTGCGCCGATTCCCCGTCGACGTGCTCAAAGTGGATCGCTCTTTCATCTGCGCCCTGGAAGACGGCGCGGAGGACCAGGCGATCGTCCGGGCGATCATCGACCTGGCGCACGCGCTGGGCATGGAGGTCGTGGCCGAAGGCGTCGAAACCGAAGGGCAGGTGGAACGGCTGCGGCGGTTGAACTGCGACAAAGGACAGGGGTACCTTTTCAGCCCGCCCGTCCCGACCGAAGGGATCACCCGGTTCCTCGCGCCGCTACACGAACCGCTGGGCCGCCAGGCGGCCTAGCGCCAGTAAGGCGACCGCTCCGGTGGAGCTTGGCCTTTCCTCTTCCGTTGGCATCAACCGTCCCGGCCGTCGGCTTCCCACCGTAGCAGGGCCTCCCTCAGCCACGGGGGCGCGTCCTCTGGAACAGGGGTGGGCGGGTGCAGGCGGGTAGCCTCTTCGGCTTTGCGTTCCTGCTCCGCGAGCTGCGGCACGTCCCACGCGGCACGTTCCTCGTCGGTGGTGCCGGGCTCCACGTCCCAGAGGCGCTGACGCCTGCCGTCGGAGACGTACTGCGTGCCGTACTTTTGCGGCTTCCCCTGGTACATCCGCCACCGGTCATAAGCCGCCGCAGCCATCCACCGTGCGGGCCGGTGGCCCATCTGTGCGGAACGGAGGGCCAGCGTGTGCGCCTGCCAGGCGTCTTCGGGCGTGTCGCCGTGCTGGAACAGGCGGGCGGCGTGGAAAAAGTCTTCCGCCGCGTCCAGAAGCCCGGCCGCGATGAGCGCCGCCGCCCGCTCGCGCCGCGCACGGTCCCGCTCGCGCATGGCGGTGTAGGCGGGAGTGCCGCAGGGCGGGGCGCTGGCGTGCTCCCGCAGGTCTTCGTCATAAAGCCGCTTCAACTCGTCGTTCATCTGATTCCGACAGTGCCCGCGGGCACGCCTGAAGGCATTCCCTTATCTCAGCCCATCTTTCGTGTCCCCGGTGAGATTATGGCACGGTATGTCCGGGCCAGGCACGGCGGCCGAAATCTTCCAAGCAGGATGGAGAGAAAGAGCAGGAATCGAGCAGGCTACCGGTGAATGGGGGTGAGGCAAACTTAAGTATAACGCCACGGGAGGAAAGCGGCCATGCAAGAAGTGTTAGGACGACCGCACGCACAGCGCCTGCGCCACGACCTGGACGAAATCCGGGCCGAACTGGTGCAGGCAGTCAACGAACTGACGCCCGGCGGATTCGACTGGGCGCCGCGCCCGGACATGCGGAGCTGCAAGCAACTGCTGCAGGAAGTCGGGGCGATGGAGGCGCTGAGCCGGCGCTGGGTGACGCATCGGGAACTGCCGGACTGGGAGGCGACTTCGCAGGCGCTGGGCGGGGAAGACGCCCCGTCCACGTTGTCGGCGCTGGAAGGGGTAAGGAGCGAGACGCTGGAGTACCTGGACCGCTGCACCGAGGAGCAGCTGGAGACGCCGATCCCGATTCCGGAGGAGTGGCGTCAGTACTTCGAGGGGACGAGCGAGATAGAGCCCGAGGAGCTGCTGCGCTGGGTGGCGCGGCACGAGTACTACCACGTGGGCCAGCTCAACACCTACGGCTTCCTGCGTGCCGCAAACGGTGGCCTTCAGTCCGGAGCATAGCTGACTGGATTCGCGAGGAAGGGGGGCGCCAGGTTCGTGAACCTGGCGCCCCCCTTCCTGTGTGATAAGAGGCCGGGCGGACCGTGACACTACGGCCCCGGCAGTCGGCGGGAAGGAGACAGCGGCGCGTTTATCGAATCCCCCGACTGGGCCGCGGCAGTGAAAGCCCCCTTCTTGGAACGGGAACGGAGCAACGCAGAAGAGATGACACCCGGCGCCAGCGGCGACCGCGCGGACACTATCACGGTGTCTGTCAGTCATCGCACGGAACTTTTCGCAGACCACGCGGATCTGTTCGTGGTCGTTAAAGGCACGTCGCTCGTCACGGGGAACGCGGCTTTGACCAAAGCCCGCGAGGTCCGTCAGCTCGTCGCCGATCTGGGGGCGGAAGGTTTGGCGGAAGAGAACGTCTTCCTCCAGGGCGTTTTCACCGAAGTGTCGAGCGGGGTGCTCACTAAATCTTCCGAGGCCCGCTACCGCCTGCGCATCCACGTCGCCCGCCTGGACGCCCTCGCCGACGTTCTCGGGGTCATCGCCGCGCAGAAGAACACCCGCCTGGGCCACATCCGGTGGGGCTATGCCGAAGACGACGCCGTCCGGGACGCCTGGCTGTCGACCTGTATCGAACGCGCGGGCGCCAAGGCGCGGCTGATCGCCGACGGTCTGGGCGTGACACTGCTCGGCGTGCACCGCTTCAGCGAGCGGTATGCCGACCCCGAGCAGGGGCGCCCGAGCGAAACCGACTTTTTCGGGGACATGGACGAGGCGCGCGTGAAGCGGCGGATGGGGACCGAAGACCTCGGGCTGGCCGTTTCCCACTCCAAAGAGGTCGAGTTGCGCGTCGAGGTCGAGTACACGATTTCCGGCTTCGCGGGCGGGACGGGCCCGGGAGGAGACCGGACGGACCCCGTTGAATCTGCTCGGCAGTAGCACGAGCGAGCAGGCAGGCAGCCGACGCGCGGCCGCCAGCTCGTGCGCCGATTTCGCCCCGCCCCCGCGCGGGCGCCAACCCCAAGGAGAAGCCAGACCATGATTCGCGAAGGCAGAGCCGCCGTGCTCAACGAGGCCGGTAAGGACGCCGAAATCATCGACATCACCCTCGACCCGCCCGGCCCCGGCGAGGTGCTCGTCAAGCTGCACTCTTCCGGCGTGTGCCACACCGACCTGACCGTGAAAAACCTGGGCGGCAACGGCATGCAGTTCCCCATCGTGCTCGGCCACGAGGGGGCGGGGACCATCGAGGAGGTCGGCGAGGGCGTTTCGCACCTGAAGCCGGGCGACCCGGTCGTCATCGCCTACCGCGCCCCCTGCGAGCAGTGCCCGGCCTGCCGGCGCGGCGACCCCCGCCACTGCTACATGGCGCTGCGCCCCAAGCCGCGCATCCACCGCAAGTCCGACGGCGCGCTCTGTTCCCAGGTGCTGCGCTGCGGCACGTTCGCAACGCACACGGTCGTCCACAGCAAGGCGGCCATCAAGATGCCGGCCGAGATGCCGCTCGACAAGGCCTGTCTCATCGCGTGCGGCGTCGTCACCGGCGTCGGCGCGGCGATGAACACCAGCCCGGTCTTTCCGGGCGCGCGCGTCGCCGTCATCGGCTGCGGCGGCGTCGGCCTGTCGGTCATCCAGGGCGCCAAACTCATGCACGCCAGCCGGATCATCGCCGTCGACGTCAACCCGACCAAACTCCAGTGGGCCAAAGACTTCGGCGCGACGGACGTGGTCAACGCCCGCGAGGTGGACCCGGTCCAGCGCGTGCGCGAGCTGACCGACGACGGCTGGGACGGCGGCGTCGAGTTCGCCTACGAGGCGACGGGCATCCCGGTCTGCACCGAGCAGGCCGTCAAGATGCTTTCCTACGGCGGCACGGCCACCACCATCGGCTTCCCCGCCGCGGACGACGCCGTGAACCTCAACCTCGGCGACATGGCGACCGGCGTCTACTGGAACAAGGCAGCGCTCCACGTGTGCCACTGCGGCGACGCCCTGCCCTCGCACGACTTCCCCCTGCTCGCCCAACTCTACCTGGAGGGCAAACTCGAACTGGACCGCATGATCACCCAGGAGATCGAACTGGGTGACGTCGAAGCCGCGTTCCACAAGATGGAGGAAGGCAACGTCATCCGCTCCGTCATCCGGTTCTGATGGCCCGCAGGCAGCCCGGCGGCAGCCCCAAGCAGTTCGACGCGACTACGAAGCAGTTGGTGGAGACGGACCCATTGTCCTGGGTCCGTCTCGTCGGCCTTCCCGGTGCGTCCGCTCAAGTCGTCGAAGCCGATCTCGCGACCGTGACGGCGGAAGCCGACCGCGTTCTGCGCGTGGACGGGCCGGAACCGTACTTGGCGCATCTGGAGTTCCAGACGGGCTACGACGCCACCATGGGCAAGCGCCTGCTGCGCTACAACGCGCTCCTGCACTACCGGCACGACCTGCCGGTCGAAAGCACCGTCGTGTTGCTGCGGCGCGAGGCGGACGGGCCTCAGTTAACGGGCACGCTGCGCTACGGGACGGCACCCGCCGGCACCGCGGCGCTCGATTTCCGTTACCGCATCGTCCGGGTCTTCGAGCAGGATCCGAACGCCGTGCTCGCCGGCGGTCTGGCGACGCTGCCGCTCGCCCCGCTCTGCGCCGTTTCCGCCGACGCCGTGCAGCGCGTAGTGGACGGGATGAGAGCGCGCATCGAGCGGGAGGCATCGCCCGCCGAAGCGGGTATGCTATGGACGGCGACGTACGTGCTCATGGGGTTGCGCTACCCACGGGCGTTCGCGGAGCAGATGCTGAAAGAGGTCCGCCAGATGAAAGATTCCGTCACCTACCAGGCCATCATCGCGGAGGGCGAAGCGAGAGGCGAGACCAGGGGCAGGGCGAAGGAAGCGCGTGACCTGATCCTGAGGCTGGGACGCAAGCGCTTCGGGCCGCCCGCCGCGCCGGCCGCCGCGGCGCTGGCCGCCATCGATTCCGTCGAGCGCCTGGAGCAACTCGCCGAGCGGCTGCTGGAGGCGGAAAGCTGGGACGAGCTGCTGGGCTAGATCCTGTCGTCCGCAGCGTTATCCTATCCTGAGCGGGGCG
>CADCTO010000350.1 GCA_902805585.1 uncultured Armatimonadota bacterium
CGCGCAGGCTGGTCGCCTCGGACCTGTCGCCGCGCATCTCGCACAGGATGGAGTACGCGCCGAGCGCCTGGATAGCCTTGGCGGACAGGTTGACGTTGTGCGCCAGGTGGCCGGCGAAGTCGTCGGTGCTGAGCTGGCTTTCGGGGTCGAAGCCCTTGTCTTCCAGGTAGCGCGCCCACTGCGCGATCTGCTTCCAGTACGGGTCGCAGAAGCGGGTGTCGCCGTCAATCTTGGCCACGGCGGCCAGCAGGATCAGCATGTTGCCGGACTCTTCGACCGGCATCTGGTTCTCCTCGGTGCGCTCGCCGCCGCCGTAGACCTGGCCGTCCGCGCGCGGATAGGTGCCCAGGTCGTGCGGGGCGAAGGGGAACTTCCAGCGCGGCGAGGCGCCGTAGTTCAGGATCGCCACGAGCGAGGCTTTGGTGAGCGTCGGGCTCATCAGCAAGAGCTGCGGGGCGGCGGGGTACAGGATGTCCACGGTCCCGATGCAGCCGTTGGAGAAGTTCTCCTTGGAGAACATCAGCGGCGCGCCCTTGGCGTCGGCGACGACCTTCTGCGCGGCCAGCGCCTGGCGGTGCGCCAGGGCCGTGAGGCGGGCGTAGCGCTCGCCGCCCACGCGGGCGAGGTCGGCCATCAGCTCGGAATCGAAGTCGGCGCAGCGCTTCTGCAGCGAGGCGTAGTCCCGCGCGGCGGTCTGGAGGAGCCGGGACGCGTCGGCCCCGTTGCGGCGCCAGTACGGGCGCAGCCTCCGGCCCATGTAGGTGACGGAATACAGGTCGTCGTAAGCCAGCATCACCATGCGGGCCACGGGCCGCCCGCCGACCCGGCCCAGCTCCAGCCGGACCGCGCCGACCGGGCGCGCGTCGTTGGCCGCGCGCGGCATCCGCCGATCGTCGGCGGCGGGCACCCTGCCCCCGGTCACGAACGCCTGCTGGATCTCAGCGCGCGGGCCGAGGACGAACTGGGTCCCGTCGGCCCGGGGCGCCGCGACGTACAGGTAACCCCAGTCGATGCGGATGTCGTCGCCTTTTTTCGCCAGTACGGGCTGGTCCACGGAACCAAGGCGGAGTGCGGTCAGGCCGCCCATGTTCTGGCGGTTCCACTGCACGCGCTGCGTCGGGACGTTGACGGCCAGTTCCGCACCCGCGTCACTGTAGACCTGGACGCTGTGCGGCGCGCCGTCCAGCGATCGCGCCTCGAAGGTCACGTACGTGACGGGGCGCGACAGCACCTCGATCTCGTAAGGGATCGCGGGCGTCGTGAAGGTGAGCGTCAGCCCGACCTGCGTGTTGCCGAACTGGTAGATCGTGCGCGTGGGCAGCACCTGCAGTCGGGTCTGCGGCAGCGCGGGAACGCCCGCGGGCTCGGTGCCCATCAGGCGGAACGTCTTCCCGTCGATGCGCACCAGGCTGCTGAGCGTGTGCGGCTTGCCGGTCCAGTGGCGCGTGTCGGCGCCGGTGAGTTCGTCGGCGGGGGACCAGATCGAAAAATAGGGGTCGTGCGCCACGAGCGGAACGGACGGTGGGCGCAGGGGCGCGGGCGCGGGCGTCGCCGCCTGAGCCCTGCCAGCGGCCGTGATGAACGGCCCGCCGAGGAGAGCAACGGCCAGGAAGGCCGTGAAGTAGCGTCGAGAAACGAGCATTTGGTGCATCAAGAACGCGGGGGTCCTTCTCCTGAAAGTGTTGTGGGACAGTTCGGTTATACCAACTCTTTACCGGGTTAGGCAAGTTCAGGCCGCCACAGGTCCTGATGAAGCGAGCGTCCATACCGGCCACCGCAGCCCATCATTCAGGGGGAGATCCGGTGTGCGCGCAGCGGGACGAGCGCCACGGGGCCGAGCAGCCCGGACGGGAGCGGTTCCCACCCCGAGGCGTCGAACGGCTTGTACGCGATGTTGACGAAGAAGAACCGGCGCCACTCTACCCCCCGCCGGTCGAGGTCCGCGAGCCGGTTTGCCATGAGGTTGGTGACCTCGACCTCCAGAACGTTGCCGGTCTCCCGCAGCAGTGCCGCCGGCAGCGACAGACGGAACGGGCGGGCGATCAGGGTGCCGATGTCCCGGCCGTTCAGCCGGACGCGCGCGCTGTGGCACACCGTCCCCAGGTCGAGCGCCCAGGCGTCGGCGGCGCCGGCGGCGGGCCGGTCGAAGGTCGTCGTGTAGCGGGCGGTGCCGGAGAAGGCGCGCAGCGCCTCGGCGTCGCCGCCGGCCCACTCGGTCCAGCTCGTGAGCGCCGGAACGTTTACCGGGGCGGGAAGCGCCGGCCCGCCGTCGAGGAACTCGACCTGCCAGGCACCGGCGAGCGGCAGGGGCGTGCCGGCGGGCGCACGGTACTCCCAGGCCGGTCCTTCCGCCCGGCGGGGCAGCGTCCGCAGCAGGAGCGATTCGCCGGGCTCCATCTGGAGATACACCTGCGTCCGGCCGCCGCCGTCCCGGCGGACGCTCGCCGCGCCGCGCCGTTCGTGCATCGGGTCGAAGAGGAGCGCGCCCTCCGCCGGCAGCGCGAGCGTGACCCAGCCGTCCAGGCGGGTGTGGCCGGGGTTGGTCAGGAAGTAGTGCCGGCCGGCGGGGTCATCGTCGCTGCCGCCGCCGCCGCGCCGCCGGATGAACTCGACGCCTTCGTCCACGACGGGTTCGCGCCGCACGCCGGCGAACTCCAGCAGGTGGTCGAGGTCCGGCCCGAAAAGGAACTGACCCTGCCCCACCCCGGCGCGGGATATGCCGTCGTGTGACTTTCGGCGCGGCCCCAGAGCGGCGACGGCTTCGCGCAGCCTGCGGCGCCGCTTTTCCAGATCGCCCCGCCCCGGCACGTCCTGCGGCAAATCGTCGCCCAACACGAGCACCGTCGCGCCCTCGCGAGCCAGGACGACGAGGCGCTCCAGCGTTTCGGGCGGCATTCGGGTGCAGCCCGCGACGACGAGGACGCGGTAGGAACCGCCCCGCGCCCGCAGCTCGCCGCCCGCCGCCGCGTCTACCGCGTCGGCGAGCAGGCCGTCCGAGACGCAGTCGAAGCCGTAGCCGCGGTCCCACAGCCGGCGCGCCGCTTGGGTGAAGACGGGCAGGTCCTCGCGCAGCCACTGGCCGGTGTTGCCGACGGTCAGGAACCGCAGCAGGTCCTTGCCCCCGGTCCGCTGCGCCCACAGGTCGAAGACGGGGAAATACAGCAGCACGTCGTTGTCGGGCCGCCCCCTCTGGAGGAACGACTGGCAGCGGGCGATGTAGGCGTTCAGCGCGGGCAGGTCGCGCCAGAACGGGTTGGTCGGCCCGAAGTGGGTCGAGGCGTAGAACAACCAGCCCGGCCAGGCCGCGTCCTGTGGCGAGAAGGGCGTGCCGTGGAAGAAGACGTGGTTGATGCCCAGGACGAAGAGCAGGTCGGCCTGCGCCCTGGCGTGCTCCAGCGGCACCTTGCCGTGCTCGCCGAGCCAGGTGAACGACTCACTGGAACACAGAGGCTTCCCCGCCACGTGGGCCGCGGAGGAGGCCATCTTGCAGACGAGGGCTTCCTCGGCGGAATCACCGCGCGTCGGCGTGCCCGGCAGCGGCTCCAGGCCCACCAGATCAAGCGCAGCCGGGCCGAAGACTTCGGTCTCGGGGATGTCCACGGCGGCGTACAGGTCGAGCAGGTTGCCCGGCGAGCCGTGGGCCTGGTTGCGCGCCAGCGCGCCTTTCCCATGCGCCCACTCCGTCCAGGCTTTCGTGAAATCCCCCAGCAGCAGTTCATGGACGGTCTGGCGGTAGTCGGAGCGCACGCGGCCGGCCAGGTCGGCGTCTCCCTCCCCACGCAGGGCGGGCAGATGCCGGCGCAGGTCGTAGCCGCGTCGGCGCTCGAACTCGGCGAACAGTGCCGGCGTCCAGTCCGCGCCGAACACTTCGTAGGAGTCGTTGAAGAAGCTGCGGACCATCTCCCCGGCCGGGAGTTGTGCCAGGGGCGCGTCGAAGTGGGACAGGTAGCGCCGGGTCGCCGCGCCGGAAAAGTAGTCGAGCACGTTGCCCGCGGCGCCCGGCGCCGCCCGCTTCACCTGCTGGCCGGTCGGCGCCTGGAAGGCGGCGTGCAGCGACCACGACGAGCCGGCGGGGGCGGCCCAGTCGAGCGTTCCCGATGCGTCCACCTTTTCCGTCAGGTCGAGCGTCTGCCCGTCCGGGCCGTAGGCCATGAGCGCGACCCGCTTCGCCTCGGGCCTGGCCCGGCTGCGGATCGGCTCCGCCACCCGGCCGGTCTCCGAAACGGCGAACGTCTCGAACAGCACGCGGGCGGGCGCGTCCTCCGGCGAGACCCAGGGGCCGCCGAAGGGCCAGCCGGTGCCGGTGATCATGTCCACGCCCAGGTCCAGACGCCCCGTTTCGCGCAGGGTGTGGCGGAACATCTGCATCCAGCGCGGGCTGAGGAACGGGATGGTACGCTCCTCCTCGCCCGGACCGCTGACGCCGTAGATGGGGGTGATCTCCACGCCGCCGAAGCCCGCGTCGCGGAGCCCTTCGAGTTGGCGCGTGATCTCCGCTTCGCTGACGGCGCTGCCCATCCACCACCAGCGCGTCCACGGGCGGTTTTCCTTCGCGATCGGCGGCCATCCGGCGGCGGTCGTGCTTGTCTCCATACGAACCTTTCCCGGGGGCGGCGGCGGCGACTGCGCCTCCGCCGCGAACCCCGTGCAGACCAGACACAGAAACGCCAACAGACGGCGCGGCGCCCGGTCCGGTTTCATGGGGTCAGTTCTCGCCCGCACTCTGCTGCCGGGGCGCCTTTTCCTGGGGCGCCCAGCGCTTCCGCCAGGCCGGGTACTCGCTGCTCAACAGGCGTGCGGGCGCGTCCGTGTACCAGGCGTATCCGGTGCGCCGCTCGCGTTCGATCTCGCTGAGCCGGTACTTCACCATGCCGTCGCGCCCGCAGAAGATGGGGCGGCCGGTGTCGATCTCGTAGAAGCGGGCCCAGAGCGGTGGGGCGGTCGGGTCTTCCACGACCTGCCGGTCCGATCCGTCGGGCAGCGCGGCGTCCGGCTTGTTTACGACCCGGATGCCCGTCTGTTTCGCCGCCTCGAACCACGCGACCGCCGCCTGGATCGCCTGTATCACCTCGGGGCCCGGCCGGTCGATGCGCATCAGGAACCGGACGATGTTGGCGCTTTCGTAGCCGCTGAGCGAGGCTTTCTCGTACGCGCGGGCGGGCGCGGGCGCAAGCGTCTTCTCGTCGTGCTGGGCGCACCAAACCGTGCGCCTGCCACGCACCACGATCTGGCACCGCAGGATACAGGCGACGCCCCGTTCGACGGCCTTTTCCGAGCGGGCGCGGCGGCCCTCGTCCACGAACGCGTAACCGGGTTTCCGGCGGGCGACGTCGTGCAGGAGCTTCATCACGCCGACCATCGCGTCATCGTTGAAGGTGATGTGGCGGTGGTAACCGCGGCGCAGGGGGTAGTACTGCGGCCAGCCGCCGTTCGGGTACTGGGCCGCGAGCAGGTAGTCCAGGCCACGCAGAAAGCCCTGCCGGAACCGGTCGTGCCTGGTCGCGTTGAAGACGCGCGCCAGGTACTCCGTCTGCGTGACGGTCGCGCCGTTGTCGATCGTGGAGTCGGCTTCCTTCTTCCGCCGGGGGAGCGCGGCTTGCTCCTCCGCCGAAAGCGGGATCGCCATGTCGATGTTCTTGGGCCAGCCGCCGTTTTCGTGCTGGTAGCGCAGCACGTTTTCCCCGATGCGGATCGCCTCGCCGCTGCCGTACCAGTCCGGCTTCTGGCGAAGGCTCCGGTTCCACGGAACGGGTGCGGCCTGCCGCTCCCCGGCGGCGACGGGCGCCGGAGAGCCGGGGACCGCCAACAGACAGGCCGCCGTTACAATGGCGCCAAAGGGAAACCCCTGCATCTCTGCGCTCCTCGCGCGGGGAGGCCGCGCCACGGCTACGGGGCGCTGCGCGGCGAATCGGCGACGCTTTCGCGCTCGGTCAGCTCGCCCCGGATCGTCACGGTGCGCGGCGGGTCGTCGGTGCGCCCCTCGATCCGGTCGATCAGCATCTCGACGGCGGCGCGCGCGATCCGCTCCACGGGCTGCGAGACCGCGGTCAGCGGCACCGGACAGTACGCGGCGATGGGCTGGTCGTCGTGGCCGACGATGCTCACGTCCTCGGGCACGCGCACCCCGGCCCGCATCACCTCGGCCATGAACGCCAGGGCGACATAGTCATTGACGATGCACAGAGCCGTCGGCCGGTCCGTAAGCTCCAGGAACTGGCGCGCCATCTCCGCGCCGCCGCGCTCGTAGGTCGAGTTCAGGAAGAACCAGTCCTCGCGGACGGGGACGCCCGCCTCGTCGAGGGCACGCCGGAAGCCGCGCAGGCGGTAGGACTGAGGCTCACGGGACGGATCGGCCAAGCGTTCCCAGGTCGTCGAAATGCCGAGCCCGATGCGCCGGTGGCCGCGCTCCAGGAGGTAACAGGCCGCCTGATACGCGTTGTCTTCCCGGTCGAAAACCACCTGATCGCAGTCGAGGGACACCGGAGTGTCATAGCTGACTACGATCCCGCCCCCGCGCCGGTAGGCGTCCAGTTCCCGGAACACGACCGGGTGGACCATCTGCGCCGCGCAGAGGATGGCGCGGGGCCGCTGCCGGCAGAGCTGCTTGATCTGAGCCGCCTGCGCCGCCCCGTGGTCCCCCGCCGACTCGCCGCAGGTGTAGATGGGCACTTCCAGCGCCCGCGCGTTTAGCTCCCGCTGGATGAGCAGGATCTTCTCCGTCGCCAGGCCGACGTCGAGGACGCCGCTGA
>CADCTO010000351.1 GCA_902805585.1 uncultured Armatimonadota bacterium
TGTCGCAGGACCGAATATCACACAGCCGAGCGACCGGGCCGGGGTAGAAGGTCCCCGGTACAGCCCGCTCCGGTTGGAGAAGAGTTCCCCAGAACCATGAACCCACTAGATATCGAGGCCCTGGAGTACCACCGCAGGGCGCCGCAGGGCAAGCTGGAGGTCGTGCCGACCAAGGCCTGTTTCACCCAGCACGATCTTGCCCTCGCCTATACCCCCGGTGTCGCCGCACCGTGTCGGGCGATACAGCAGAATCCGGACGACGCGTTCCTCTACACTGGGCGCGGCAACCTCGTGGCCGTCATCACGAACGGCACCGCCGTGCTCGGCCTGGGCATCATCGGCGCGCTGGCCAGCAAGCCGGTGATGGAAGGCAAGGCGCTGCTCTTCAAGCGGTTCGCCGACCTGGACGCGATCGACCTGGAACTGGACACGCAGGACCCGGAGCAGTTCATCCAGGCCGTTCGATTGATGGAGCCCAGCTTCGGCGGCATCAACCTCGAGGACATCCGGGCGCCGGAGTGTTTCGAGATCGAAGCGCGGCTGCGGGCGGCGATGAACATCCCGGTCTTCCACGACGACCAGCACGGGACGGCGATCATCTCGGGGGCGGCGCTCCTCAACGCGCTCGAACTGGTGGGCAAGCGGATCGAGGACGTCCGGATCGTCTTCAGCGGGGCCGGCGCGGCGGCCATCGCCTCGGCCCGCTACTACCGGGTCCTCGGCGCCCGGCTCGAGAACATCCTGATGGCCGACATCCACGGCGTGGTCCGGCCGGACCGCGAGCCGCCGCCCAACGCCGTGCAGGCGGAGTTCGCGGCGCAGACGACGTGCCGTACCCTCGCGGACGCCCTGGTCGGCGCCGACGTGTTCGTGGGCTTGTCGGCGGGCGGGATCGTCTCGGCCGGGATGGTCGCCGCGATGGCGCCGAGGCCGATCATCTTCGCGCTCGCGAATCCCGACGCGGAGATCGGCTATCTCGAGGCGAAGGCGGCACGCCCCGACGCGGTCGTGGCGACCGGCCGCTCGGACTATCCCAATCAGGTCAACAACGTGCTCGGCTTCCCGTTCCTCTTCCGGGGCGCGCTGGACGCGCGGGCGACCGAGATCAACGAGGCGATGAAGATCGCCGCCTCGCGCGCCCTGGCCGCGCTGGCGCGCGAGGACGTGCCCGACGCCGTCGCCAAGGCGTACGGCCTGGACTCGCTCCGCTTCGGCCCGGACTACCTCATCCCCAAACCGCTGGACCCGCGCGTGCTGCTCTGGGTCGCGCCCGCCGTGGCGCAGGCGGCCATCGAATCCGGGGTCGCCCGCGTGCGGATCGACCTGGGCAGGTACCCCGAGCTGCTGGAGGCGCGGCTCGGCAAGTCGCGCGAGATGATGCGCATCGTCTTCAACAAGGCGAAGTCCGACCCGAAGCGGATCGTGCTCTCGGAGGGCGAGCACGAGAAGATGATCCGGGCGGCGTACCAGCTGGCGGAGGAACGGATCGCCCGACCGGTCCTGCTGGGGAACGCGCAGGTCATCGCGGCCAAAGCCGCCGCGATGCTGCTGGACTTGAAAGGGGTTCAAGTCCTCGACCCCGCCCTGTCGGACCGGCACGACGACTACCTCGCGCACCTGCTGGCACTGCGACAGCGCAAAGGGGTCACGCGCCGCGAAGCCGAGGAGATGATCCGGCGCCCCGACTACTTCGCCTCCCTGATGGTGGACCTGGAGGAAGCCGACGGCCTGATCTCGGGCCTTAGCTCCCACTACTCGGACGGGCTGCGGCCGCCGCTGCAGATCATCCGCGCCGCCTCGGGCGGGCGCACCGTCGCGGGCGTCTACCTGGTCGCCACGCGCCACAAGGTGCTCTTCTTCGCGGACACGACGGTCAACATCGACCCGGACCCGGAGATCCTCGTCGAGATCGCGCTGCTCACCGCCCGCCTCGCGCAGAGTTTCGATATCCGGCCCCGGATCGCCATGCTGAGTTTCTCGAACTTCGGCAGCGTCCGGCACCCGCGCGCCGACAAGATGCGACGGGCCGCCGAGATACTGGCCTCGCGCGCCCCGGACCTGCACGTGGACGGCGAGGTCCAGGCCAACACCGCCCTCGTGGCCGAGATCCTGAACGGGACCTACCCGTTCAACCGGCTCGGCGCGGAAGCGAACGTCCTGATCTTCCCGAGCCTGGAGGCCGGCAACATCGGCTACAAGCTCGTGCAGCAACTGGCGCAGGCCGAGGTGATCGGCCCGATCCTGGTCGGGATGCGCAGACCGGTCCACGTGCTGCAGCGCGACGACGAGGTCAAAGACATCGTCAACCTCGCCGCGCTGGCCGTGCTCGAGGCGCAGGACCGGCATCTTTCGGGGGCGCTCGACGGAACTGCGAACGGTCCCACCGCCCCCGGCACAACAACGCGTAAGCCAACCCGCCGTAGCCAGGCCGTGTGAGGCCCGGAGGCAGGCCTCTGTTATCCGGGGATCTGAACCAGGGAGCCGACGTTTCTGACCGCAGCCCGTACCGGTATCGCGCCGCGGCCACTGCGTGAAGAGGCCAGAGCGGGGAGCGCTTTTCGCCCGTCTCTGCGAGGGGCGCTCGCCGGGGTCGTCTGCCTGACCGTGATGTCCGCCGCGCAGATGCCCGCTCGGCCGGCCCTCGCCGCCCCGCAACGTTCGCCGGGCCGTTCGTCCCCGCCTGCTGCGGGCCCGCAACAGAAGGAGAACCGACCCGTCGTGATGTCTATCCGCGTCGGCGACAACAAGCGCTTCCTCGTTACGGGCGACGGCAAGCCGTTCTTCTACCTGGCCGACACCGCCTGGGAACTGTTCCACCGGCTCGACCGCGAACAGGCCGTCCGGTACCTGCAAACCAGAGCCGACCAGGGCTTCAACGTCGTCCAGGCGGTCGCATTGGCTGAACTCGACGGCCTGACCGACCCGAACCCGTACGGTAGACTCCCGCTCATCGACCGCGACCCGACGCGCCCTGCGGTCACGGCGGGAAGCGGCGCCCCGGGAACGGACGCCTACGACTACTGGGAACACGTCGACTTCGTCACCGACGAGGCGAACCAACGCGGGCTGGTCATCGCTTTGTTGCCGACCTGGGGCAGCTGGGTCGTGGACGAAAACCGGCGCGTTTTCACGAGGGAGAACGCCCGGACCTATGGCGAATTCCTGGGCCGGCGCTACCAGGACAAAGGCGTGATCTGGGTGCTGGGCGGCGACCGGAAGGCCGGCGGCTTTGAGGAAGTCTGGCGGGCGATGGCGCGGGGGATCGCCGAGGGAGTGTCCGCTGCCGGGCGCGACGAGGGCGATGCCGCTCTGATGACCTTCCATCCGCCGGGCACGGCGACCTCCTCTACCTGGTTCCACGACGACCCGTGGCTCGACTTCAACATGCAACAGACAGGCCATCGGCCCGCGCACGTTTCGCAGACGGCCGAGCGGATCGCGCGTGATTACGCCCGCACGCCGGTCAAGCCGGTGCTGGACGGCGAACCCCTCTACGAGGACCATCCGATCCGGCCGCAGCCGGCCGAGTTCGGCTATTCCTTCGACGCGCACGTGCGGCAACGCGCGTACGCGTCGGTGTTTGCCGGGGCCTGCGGTGTCGCCTACGGCCACCATTCCGTGTGGCAGATGTACGCGCCCGGCCGCCGTCCCATCAGCGGACCGCTGTTCTTCTGGCAGGAGGCGATCCACCGGCCCGGTGCCGGGCAGATGCGCCACCTGCGCGCCCTGATCGAGTCGCGCCCGTTCGTGTCGCGCGTGCCGGACCAGAGCCTTGTCGCCGACCCGCTCGACGGCTCGCAGCGTATCCAGGCCACCCGCGGCGACGGCTACGCCTTCATTTACAGCGGCGAAGGCCGCCCCTTCATCGTCGACCTGGGCAAGATCGGCGGCGAGCGTCTCGCTGCCCGTTGGTTCAATCCGCGCAACGGCGCCGTGTTCCCCGCCGAGGGCGGCACCATCGGGAGGCGGGGAACGCGTGAGTTCACTCCGCCCTCGGCGGGCCTGGGCAGCGACTGGGTGCTGGTGCTCGACGACGCTTCGAGACGATTCCCGGTGCCGGGGACGGGACCCGCTGCACAATGAGGGAAGGAGACGAGAGGCTTATGCTCAGCCGGAGCCTTCGGTTCCCCTTGATGCGCTGACCGGGCAGCAGGAAGAGCGTCTGGCAGTCCGTGGAGCCGGTGAGCCGGTCGGTCCACCCGCAGTTCCGCCGTGCCGGCCCAGGAAGCGCGCAGAAGCCCCGACTGGCGCCGTACATCTCCCAGGAAGATCTCCGGCCGGCGGGAAGATCCAAAAGAGGCCCCTCCGGGCGTTTCGCCCGGAGGGGCCTCCTCGGCTACCCCGGCGGCGTGCTCACTGTTGTGTCATCTTCCGTATAGGTCCCGCCTGGAGATGCCCCGGGCGATCGGCTCCCCAAGGGGAGGCCGGCCAAGCAGGGGACGCCGTCAGGGAGTATGGCCGGGTCAGGCGTCCGGAGGTAGTGTCCGTCCTTCTCGTACCGGTAAGACACGGGGACCGTCACCTCGAACCCCCTTGTTCCGACGCCGGCGCTACCCGAAGACGTCAGGGCGCGCGAAATCTTCCTTCATCACCGGCGGCAGACGCCAAACGCGGTCGCCGCTGCGGTTGGTGAAGTACAGATGGGATTCCGACGGCTCCAGCGCGTTGCCGTCCGCCCAGATCGCCGCGAAGTCCGGGTGGGCGTTGACCGGGCGACGCACATACGTGTGGTTGCGCCGGCTCCCCCGGGTCAGTCGCCGCACATCCCGCCAGGTGCGTCCCCGGTCGCGGCTCTCCCACACCACGACCTCACCGCCGGTGCTCCAGGCCTGCGGCCCGGGGTCCGTGGGCGCGATCACACGCCACGTGCCGTCCGGCTCCACGTACAGCGAGCCGTGGTCATAGTTGTGGTCGGATGCCATCGCCGGCCGAACGTCCCACTCCGATCCGGTCCATCGGGCCGTGGTCCAGGTGCGCGGGCCGTTGGCGGGTCCCGGGGCGTATCCTTTGCTCGTGAGGTACAGGATGATCGGATCCCCCTGGGCGTCGAACTGGAGGTCCTTGAGGTACACCAGAAGCCCCTCGGCTTCGTAGTCGCGCACCAGCGCCGGGTTTTTCACCTCGGTCAGCGGAGTCGTGACCGTCTCGCCCCGGATGGTGCGCCAGGTCTTGCCCGCATCGAGGGTGTGGAGAAAGTACAGGTTGGTCCGGGCGTTCAGCCCGCCCTTCGCCGGATGATAGTCGAAGGCAGTCGCCAGACGTTCCCCGCCGTAGGGCCAGCTGACCTGGTAGTGCCCCTGCGCTATCCGCGCCAGCGGGTGCGACTCACCCCATTTTCTGCCGTCCGGGCTGGCCATCCAGTGCAGGCCGCGCCCCGAACGGTAGCGTGTGTGGAGGAACACGAACCCGCGTCCGGGCAGGTGCCAGGGCTGGCTGTAGGAGAAATTTGCTTCCAGCACGCGCTCGAAGGCGGCAATGGAGTAGGGGCGCACGCTCCGGTGAATAAAAGACGGGCGGCTCGTGCCGTGGGCGTTCGAGAATACCCAGAGGTGGCCCGCGTCGTCGATCGAGAGGGTGGGGTTGTCGTGGGCGTCTTCGGTCTTCTTGTTCAGGAGGATCGCGGGGCGGGGCACCTGCCCGGTCTTGTGGTCGAAGTAGGAAACCATGTGGAGGAGTTCCTGCTTGCCCGCGAGCGTCCCGCCGTACACGAAGAACGTTTTGTCCGCCCCGGGCGCGTGGACGGCGATGGGGATGTGCTGCTGGGGGTAGGTCGCGAAGCCCCCGCTGTATTTGTACTTATACCGATCCGTCGAGGGCTGGTTCATGTACCATATCCCCTGGTACCCGCTGCCCCGGGGCAGCTCCTGCCCGTTGCCTTCCTGCATCCTGCATCTCCTCCGCCTGGATCGCCGCCTTTTAGGGAACCAGACAGTCAGGCCGAGCGGCCGCTCGGCCTGACACAGGCGGTTTGCTTCGGTGGTCCTCCGCCATACCGTGATACCACCAAAAACGAGGGGACACGGTTGGCGAATCCGCCGAGAACGCCGTCGGCGTGTTTTCCGGCCTGCCGGGCGGGCCCATCATCCCACTCCCGTTGGCCGCGAATTTCGCAGAGGCACGGAGCGCAGATACTCTGGAGGGCGCAGTGCGGCCTGTCGCCCCGGTGTAGGCGACGCTCACGATTGACACTGCGCGCGCACGGGTAAAAGCAGTGCGAACCGTGCGCAGGTTTCCCTGTCGAAAAGGTCCCCCTCCTGCCTGCGCGTTCTTCAACGACAGAACGGAGAAAACGATGACAAAGACTTCAAAGGGCCTTGCGGTCGCGACGGCGGCGTTGTGGCTTGCGAGCGCACTCGCCGCCCCTTCCTGGTCACAAAAACCGGCGCCGCCACCCGATGCCAGCAAGCAGCTGCCGCCTAAAGTGAAGACCGGAGCGCGCAAGACCGGCGACGCGACCCGGACCGGCGCGCGCAACGCGGGGGGCGGCGTGACGCGCCTGACGCGCAAGGCGGGCGGTGACGGACCGGACCTGTCCCGGAACGTGCCTCCGAAGGTCAAAACTGCCGCACGCAAGACCGGCGGCGCTCTCAAGACCGGCGCCCGCAACCTGGGCGGCGGCATCAAGCGGCTCGTCCGCAAGGCCGGCGGTCGCTAGGGCGCGCGGGGGCGGATCGGCTCCGAGAAGGGGCGGCGCGAATACCGGCTGCGGGCCGGCGCAGCGGCAGCGGCGCGGCCCGCA
>CADCTO010000352.1 GCA_902805585.1 uncultured Armatimonadota bacterium
CCAGCAGGACGTTCTTGGCACGGGCCTTGCGCGCCACCTTGTCGGCGGCCTGCGCCGCTTCCATGCGCAGCATGTCGGGCAGCGCCAGCCCCAGCACCGACAGCGCCCCGAGCCGCACGAAGTGGCGGCGCGACACCCCGTCGCATTGCACCGGCCCGCGCCCCGCCATTATGTCCAGCATGGTCTGATTCTCCTGTGAATGGCGAGGCACCGGAGTGCCTCGGTCCGGGCGCCCCTGTGGCCCTAGTACGTGAACATGAACTCCTTGCTGTTGAGCAGCGCCCACAGCAAGTCCTGGAACGCCTCGTCGCGGTTCGGCGCCTTCGCGATGGCGGCAAGCAACGGCTTCGACTCCGCCGGCGTCGGGCGGCGCGCGAGCGCGCGCAGGAACAGCGAGTCCATCACCTGCGCGTCGGCCTTCTTTTCCTTCAGCATACCCACCAGCACGGAATCCGGCGACTTCAGCTTCTGCTGGACCGCCTCGCTGTTCAGCAGGGCCAAAGCCTGCGAGATGGCCGGGCTGCAGGCCCGCTCGGCGTCCGCCGGCATGACCCGGGCCGGGCGGCCGAACGTGTCCAGCATCACGGAGTTGATCTCGGCGTCCGCCAACTCGATGGCCCGCATGCCCAGCGGCATGTTCGGGAATTTCTCGGGCACACCGGTCACCTGGGACAGCGCGTCCACCATCTCTTCGGCGCCCAGGCGGCGGGCCGGGTAGTGCGAGAACAGCTTGGTGTCGATGCGGTTGGTCTTGTTGGGCTTGGACGAAAGCTGGTACGTGCGCGATTTCAGGATCGTGCCCATCAGGTGCTTGAGGTCATAGTTGTGGGCGATCAGGTCGTCGCACAGCGCCTTCATCAAGGGCTCGTTCTTGGCCGGGTTGGTCGAGCGGACGTCGTCGACGGGCTCGATGATGCCCTGGCCGAAGGCGCGCGCCCAGAAGCGGTTCACGATGTTGCGCGCGAACTCGGGCTGCCGGACCATCCACTGCACGGTCTTGACGCGCCGGTCCTCGTTCTTGGCGAAGGCGAGATGGGCGCGGTCGAGCGGGCGCGGCTCGACCAGCACGCCCGTCCGGGGCTGGCGCACGTCGCCGCTCGCGGTCGCCTCCAGCCGCTCGGGGATGACGCCGCCGCGCTCGCCCTTGCCGGTCACCTGCTGCCACAGCGACACCCAGCGGTAGTAATCGTCCTGGGTGGTCTTCTCGCTCGGGTGGTTGTGGCATTTGGCGCACGCGATACGGCTGCCCAGAAAGACCTGCGCGGTCATCTCGGCGGTGTTCTCGGCCTTGCGGACCCAGTACTTCTCGCCCTCCTTCTGCGGGGCGCGGCTGATGAAGTACAGGGCGCCGCGGTTCACCTCGGGGTCGCCGGTCGCCGTCAGGACGTCGGTCGCGATCTGGTTCCACGGGCGGTTGGCGTTGAACTGCTCCATCAGCCAGTGCTGGAGGAGCATGGCGTTCTTGCGCTGGAGGTACTCCTTGCGCAGCAGGAACAGATCGCCGAACTTGAGCGCCCAGACCATGCCGTACTCGGGCCGCTGCAGCAAAGCGTCCACGAGCTTGTCGCGCTTTTTGGGGTCTTTGTCCGCGAGAAACGCCCGCGCCTCTTCCTCGGTCGGCAGCGTCCCGATGGCGTCGACGTAGACGCGGCGCAAAAACTCCTGGTCGGTGCACAGTCCCGACGGCTCGATGCGGAGCTGCCGCAGCTTGGCGTTGACGTGGTCGTCGACGTAGTTGTTGCGCGGCTTGTAGGCGGCTTCCGAAACGGCCTGATCGAAGGGGGCGACGAAGCGAGCCACGGTCAGTTTGTCCCGGTACCGGGCGAGCACGGCGGTCTCGCCCGCACGCCGCTGGGTGACGCGGCCGGTCTCGTCCACCGTCGCGACCGCCAGATCGTTGGAGACGAACAGCGCCCGGCGCGTCACGTCTTCGGCGCGCCCGTCCGTGTACACGGCGCGCACGAGGAGCCGCTGCTTCTCGCCCGGACGCATCTGACGCTCGGAGGGGGAGACGACGAGGCGCGAGATCTGCGGCTCTTTCTCCGCCGGTCCGGGCGCGCCCTGACGCAGCCACGCCTGCAGCAGGTCGTACTCGCGCGTCCCCTGCGCAAGCCGCTTGCCGCCTTTGTGCGCGACTTCGAGCAGCGGCTTGCGCAAAAACAGGCTGCGCTCGGGCGCCTCGCGCGAGATGCGCCGCCCGCCGAGGTGCCGGGTGATCGAGACGAAATCGAGTTCGGGCGCGTAGCCCTGGAGGCTCAGCTTGAAGCCGCCTTTGCCCTGCGCCGCCCCATGGCAGGCGCCCTGGCTGCACCCCAGACGCGACAGCGTCGGCACCACGTCGGCGGCGAAAGAGATGTCGGCGGGCCGCTTCGCGCCCTGCACGGAGACGCCGACGCGGGCCTTTCGCCCGCGCCACGACGCGACGACCGTCGTCTGGCCGTCGCCGCGCGCCGCGACCTCCCCCACCGAAGCGGCGGCGACGGCGGGGGCCGAACTTGCGAAGGCTGCCTCATCCGTCACGTCGCGCCGCGTCCCGTCCGGCAGGACCGCGGTTACCAGGATGCGCTGTGTCGCCCGGGGGCCGGTAAGACGGACGGCGGAGGGAGTGGCTTCCAAACGGGCGGCGGAAGCCGGCGCCTTACGCGGGGCGGCATAAGCGGCGACCGCCAGCGCGAGTGGCGCGGCGAGATACAGGGCACAGAGCGGCTTCTTCGGCAACATGACAGCAGATGACCCCAGACCGGTGTGTCTCGTACCCCTTCGGTACCGCCCCGCGCCGTTGCGAAGAAAAAGACCGGCGGTGTTTGAGACAAGGGAACACGCGCCTGGATGCAGCTTTTCCGCGCCCGGGAGTAAATTCTATTATACAACCGTTTGAAGATTCCGCCAGTCCGCGGAGCAGCGAGATTCCGAAGGGCCGGGGCGTCCCGTCGCAGCGGGCGCTGGGATGCCGGCACGCTCAGCCCGGGCGACGGTTCGCGTCCGACACCGCCTTTAACTGGTACACGCGCTTGTTGGCCGCCGTCACGTTCCACGTCTTGTCCTGACCCGCGTGGTCGTACACCCACAGCGCCGCGAGCGGCACTCGTGCCTGGACGATGGCGTCGAGCAGCGTCTGGAAGTCGCCCCGCGCCTTCTCCGGGCCGCTCGCCTCGCTCGCCCCGAACTCGCCGACGAACAGCGGCTTCCGTGCCTTCCGCGCGATCTGCTGCGATCTTTCCAGCAGTTCCCGGGGCGTCACGATGCGGCCGTCCCACCGCTTCTCCTCGGAGAGGTACAGGTGGACACAGAGGGTGTTGATCGGGTCGGGGTTGTCGCCGAGCAGCATCCGCGCGTACTGCCCGGGCGTGTCCGCCTTCCAGGAACGTTCGGCCTGCTGGTGCCAGGCGGACGGCCGGGGGAGGCTGTTCCCGCTGAACAACAGTCGGCGCGGGTCGTGTTTGCGGACCTCGGTCGCCCACGCCCGGATGGCGGTGCGCACCATCGCGTGCGTCAGCTCGTCCGCCGCGCTCCGCGCCTTCGGCGTCCCCAGATCCGGCGCCACCGCGGGCCGCCATTCCGCGGCGTTCGGCAGGTCGGCCGGCAGGTTATACTCGTTGCCGAACTCCCAGGCCCAGATCGCCGGCGAATCCCGGTACCGGACCACGACGTCCCGCGTGTAGCGACGCAGGAACGCGTGCGTCTTGCTGCCCGCATCGCCCCACCGGCTCACGGGCTCGCCCACCAGATCGGGGACCATCGAAGCGTTCCAGAACAGGGACGGGATCAGCCCGACGCCGCTCCGTTCCGCCGCCCGGACTACCCCGTCGAGCAGCGCGAAGTACCGCGCGGGGTCGTCGAGATACAGCCGGTTCTCCTTGGGCCAGAACCCGCCCGCCATGAACCGCGCGAACGGTATCTTGAGGTCGGCAAGTGCCTCCAGTCCCCGCTGGTACGTGGCGTCGCCGGGATCTTTCAGCCGCCGGTAGAACGCGTCGAAGTAGTTGACGCCGATGCCGCGGAACGGCCGGCCGTTCCGGATCAGTGTCGCACCGTCACCGACGCGGAGCGGAGGTTCCTTTGGAAGCACCCGGGGCCGCCGGGCGACTACAGCGTCCAGCCCCGGCGTGCGGGCTGCCAGACGTACTGGTCGGCTTCGGGGCAGTTCTTTGCTTTCAGCGTCGTCGCGTCCCACTCCAGCTTTTTGCCGACACGGAACGCGACGTTGCCCAGCAGGACCGACTCGGTCATCGGGGCGGCGTAGTCGAAATTGCTGGCGGTCGGCCCGCCGCCCAGGCACGCCTCGACCCACTCCCGGTAGTGGCCGGGGGAACGGGGCAGGAACGGCGCGGGCGCCGGGTAGTCCTTGAACCGCTCCTCGGGCAGCAGTCGCGGCTTCCCGCCGTGCTCGGCCAGCAGCCGGCCTTTGTCCCCGAGGAAGAGCGAGCCGTTGAAGTCGGCGGGCAACGTCAGGCCGTCGAGCACTTCCGGCGGCGGTTTCTTGCCGCCGTCGTACCAGACGAGGGTGACGGGCGGCTGCGCCCCGCGGCGCGGGAACGTGTAGCGCACGATGCTCCACTTGGGCGCACTTTCGGGCTTCAGCGCCTCGCCCTGCGCCTCGACGGTGTCCGGGTACTTCAGGTCGAGCGCCCAGAACGCCCCGTCCATCAGGTGGCACGCCATGTCGCCCAGCGCGCCCGTGCCGAAGTCCCACCAGCCGCGCCACTTGAACGGCAGGTAGTCGGGGTGGTACGGTCGCTCGGGCGCGGGTCCGAGCCACTGCTCCCAGTGGAGCGTCGCGGGGACGGGCGGCGTGCCCGCGGGGCGGCGGTCCATGCCCTGCGGCCAGATCGGGCGGTCGGTGCAGACGTGCACCTCGCGCACCGGCCCGATGGCCCCGGAGCGGATCAGTTCCACGGTCGGCGCGTACGACGGGTGCCCCTGCGTCCCCATCTGGGTGACGACCCTGTGCCGGCGGGCCGTCTCCATCAGGAGGCGCGCCTCGCCGACCGTGCGCGTGAGCGGCTTCTGGCAGTACACGTGCTTGTTCAGCCGCATCGCCGAAACGGCGGCGATCGCGTGCGTGTGATCGGGCGTGCTGACCACGACCGCGTCGAGGTTTCTGGCTTCCCGGTCCAGCAGGCGGCGCAGGTCGTGGTATTTCTTCGCGTCGGGGAACTTGTTGTACGACTCGGCCGCGCTGGCGTCGTCCACGTCGCACAGCGCCACGATATTGACCCTCGGGTGGGCGGCGACCTCGCTCAGGTCGCGCGCGCCCTGCCCGCCCACGCCGATGCAGGCGACGTCGAGCTTCTCGTTCGCCGAGCGGGCGGCGCGGGCGGCGCCTTCGGTCCAGACGCCGCCCAGGGCGGCCAGCCCTCCGGCCAGCGTCGCCTGTCGCAGCAGCTCGCGGCGGGAAAAAAGACGGTTCGGCATCCTTGCGTTCCTTCGGGGTTTCCATCGGCCCGCCGGCGGGCGGACGTCGTAGGGTTCGGCACGCGGACGGCCGCCTCCTGCGGCGGCGCGAAAACTCTCGCAACCCGAAGTGTCACAAACCGGTACGTTTATACGTATAATATAGTGAGATTGCAGGAATAAACCCTGTACGCGGGGATGCGGGACGGCACACCGTTTCCCGACACACCCGCCACCGAAGGAAACAGGAGGATGAGAAAAGTGACGATTCGAAGCGCGAAGGCATTTATCGCCTGCGGCGTGGCTTCCGTGATGGCGGCGTTCGTCGCGGCCCCGGTCGCGGCGCAGAGCAGCCGGCAGAAGGACAAGAACAACATGCGCAACCTGGGCATGGTTCTTGGCGGCCTTGCTGCCCACCAGGCGCTCAAGGGCAAGACGACCAACGCCATTGTCCTGGGCGCGGGCGCTGCCTATTCGGCCAAGAAGTACGAGGACGCGCGCAAGGCGCAGAACCGCGACAACGCGCGCCGCTACAGCCGCTCGCGCGGCAGCTACCGCGTCTACCGGTACAGCAACGGCAAGCGCATCGGCTACTACCAGTACCGGAACGGCCGCCGCGTCGGCTACCGCGCGTACCGCTAAGCGCGGACTGCGGGCAGACTCAGGAGGCCGCCTCCGACCACACAATTTGTGGTCGGAGGCGGCCTTTCCCGTACCCTCTTATCGACCCCACCCCTCTCCGCGCTCGCGGGCGGTTTTCTGGTGGCAGACCTGTCTCCGGTGTGATACAAATAGTTGTACACATTCGTTGATAGAAAGCCCCTGATGCTGACGACAACCCCCGACGAGCTGATACCGCTGGAGACCGCCCCGACGAAGACGCGCCTGTGGATGCCGAAGCGCGTCGTGTTCACGCCCGCCGCCCTCGACGAGCCGTGGGGGCGACAGATCAAGGGGCGCGTGGAGGCGCTGGGCCTGCCGGTCGAGACGCTTCCCGCCAACCGTCTGACGGGGCTGCGCGGGGCGGACGCGCGCGAAACGTACCGGCTCGCCAAGAGCACGCTGGCCGTGGTCACCGCGCCGCCCTCCGCCTTCAAGCTCCAGCCGATCCCGCCGTCCGCCGACTGGCAGTTCCACCTCGCCGAGGGCTGCCCGGCGCACTGCCAGTACTGCTATCTGGCCGGCAGCCTGTCGGGGCCGCCGGTCGTGCGCGCCTTCGCGAACCTGCCGGCCATCCTCGGCCACCTCGCGCAGTACGAGCGGACCGGGACCGACACGACGTTCGAGGTGAGCTGCTACACGGACCCGCCCGGAATCGAGCCCCTGACCGGGAGCCC
>CADCTO010000353.1 GCA_902805585.1 uncultured Armatimonadota bacterium
CGGTGGCTGGCGGCCGGCGCGTTCGAGGCGATGGTCCACGACCTGAGGGAACTGCTGCGGATGGCGCAGGGCCGCGCGCCGGAGCCGTCGGCGGTCGTGCTGAGGACCGGTGCGCCGCCGCCTGGCCAGTGACGGCAGCGGCGCACCGGACGCCATCAAGAGGATGCTGTTGTCGGATGGACGGCCGCCCGCCAGGTGCGCAGCGCGGGCTAACCTCCGGCGGGGAGGATCCACAGGTTGCGGTAGCGGACCTTGTTCCCGTGGTCCTGCAGGAGGATCGGGCCGGGTTTCGAGTAGTCGCCGCCTTCGGGCGGCAGCCCCGAGGTCGTGGTCCGGGCGTCGAACTCGACGTTGTTGTGGATCAGGACTCCGTTGTGGAAGACCGTGATCCGGCCCCGCTCCGTCTGCTGCTTGCCGTCCGCGCCGCCGAAGCGGGGCGCGCGGTAGGCGATGTCGTAGCTCTGCCAGCGCTCCGCCTTTTTGGAGGCGTTGCGGAGCGGAACGGCGACCTGGTAGATGCCCCCGGCCTCGTTGTCGCGCGGCGGCTGGCCGAACGAGTCGAGCACCTGGACCTCGATACGCCCCTGGTTGTAGACGCCGCTGTTCGCCTTCCCCTGCCCCGTCGCCTCGGGCATGTCGGGGAGCCAGAACTCCACGTGGAGCTGGTAGTCCGTGAACGTCTGCCGGGTGACGATGTCGCCGCTGCCGGGCGTCACCTCCATGTAGCCACCGTCCACCTTCCACGCAGCGGGATTTCCGTCTTTCCGGTTCACCCAGGCCGACAGGCCGGTGCCGTCGAACAGGACGAGCGCCCCCTTCGGCGCGGCCACCCGCGGCGCGTCCGTCGTTTCCGGTTCTTGCGCGAGCCCGGGACCGGCAAGCCCTACCACCGGCAGGCTCGCCATGGCGCCGGCGATGAGCAACGTTCTTCGATTCATGATAGAAATGACTCCCTCCGATCGTCCCGTTCTACGGGTTCCCACCTTCGGCCGCCGCCGTGCCTTCCGCGGAAAGCGCGTGCTCTACCGCTTGCTGCCACGCCATGGCGCGGCCCTCCGCCCACTCCCCCGCCCACCGTTCCTCACCCAGGGCGGCACGGGCTGCGGAGAGGCTGCGGTCACGCTCGTTCCGCCAGTCGGCCGGCAACGGTAGACCGAGCGCTCCGCGCAACGACTCCTCGGCGCCGTGGAGTCGCGCGGCCCGCGCCCACTGCCCCTCCAGGCTCGCCAGCCACCCCAGCGCCAGCAGGGAACACACCTCGCCGATCCTCTTTTCGGTCGTGCTGCCCTGGGTCTCGTTGAAGGCGCGCAGGCCGTCCCGAAAATGCGCCCCCGCAAGCCGGTAGTCGCCCTCAAGCGTCTCCAGCCTGCCGAGCTGAAGGCGCCGCCAGGGGTGGCTTCTGGTATCTCCAAGCTCCTCTTCGATCCGCGAAACTTCCTCGAACAGGGAGCGCGCGCGGCCCAGGTCACGTTGTTGGCGCGCCAGGTCGGCCAGCTGCGCCAGCGCACCGGCGACGCCGTCGCGGTCTCCGTTGCGCCGGAAGATCGCCATAGCCTCCTCGTAGCGGGCACGCGCCCCGTCGCCGTCGTTCTTGATGGCGAATGCCTTACCCAGGGCGATCAGGACCCAGGGGATGCCTTCCTCGGCCCGCAACTGCCGCAGCAGATCGGCACTCTCGGCGAAGCGGGCCACGGCCGCCTCGGCATCGCCCAGGATGAGCGCGTTGTTCCCCAGCGCGTGGAGGGCCCACGCCGTATGCCCCGTGTTCCCCTGAGCGCGCATCAACGCCAGACGCTGCTCGGCCAGTTCCCTTTGGCGAAGGAAATCCCCACGCCAGCCCGCGTAATCCGCGGCCACCCCGAGCACGGCGGACACCAGATCCGGGTGCGGCGGGGCGGCGGCGGTGGCGGCAGCCTCTTCGGCCCGCTTCAGGGCGCGTTCCGCCGCCGCCCCGCGCTCCGACATCGGGCCGGAGAACCACTCCGCCACCAGCCGCAGCGCCAACTCCAGGTCCCCATCGTAGGCCCAGGACAGGGCGGCCTGCACGTTGTCGTGTTCGGCGCCCACACGCTCCAGCCAGAGCAACCGCTGCCGGGCGTCGGGCGCCTGGTATCCGTTCGACCCGGCCTCCGCCAACGTCGTGTAGTACCCGGCGTGCCGTCGTTGCGTTTCCGGCGCTTCCCCGCTTTCCGCAAGACGCTCCCGTGCGTATTCGCGGATCGTCTCCAGCATCCGGAATCGTGGTTCGCCGCCCTCACCCTCGTCCTGACGCAGCAGACTCTTATCGACCAGCGAGGCCAGGCCGTCGAGCAGGTCCCGGTCGCGTCCGCCGCCGATGCAAACCGCCTCCGCGGCTTCCAGCGTGCAGCCGCCCGCGAACACGGAAAGCTGCCGGAACAGGTCTTGCTCCCCCGCATCGAGGAGGTCGTAGCTCCAGGCGATCGCGCCGCTCAGCGTCCGGTGCCGCGCGGGCGAATCCCGCGCGCCCCCGGTCAATAACTTGAGGCGGCTTTCGAGCCGCGCCAGGAGCGCCTGCGGCGAGAACATCTTGATCCGCGCCGCCGCCAGCTCGATGGCGAGCGGCAGCCCGTCCAGGCGGGCGCATATTTCGGCGACCGCCGGGGCGCTCTCGTCGGTGATCGCGAAATCCGGCTTCACCGCCCTGGCCCGTTCCGCGAACAGCTGCACGGCCCCGTACCGCGTCACCGTCTCCTCCGTCGGGGGCGGCCGGCGCCCCGGCAGCGCGAGCGGCGGGACCACGAACTCCCGCTCCCCTCGCAGCCGCAGCATGCTTCGGCTGGTCGCCAGGACTTTCAACTCCGGACACGAGGCCAGCAGATCCGACACCAGCGGGGCGGCCGACATCAAGTGCTCGAAGTTGTCGAGAACGAGCACCGTCTGCTCGTCGTGGAGGTAGTCCTTCAACCGTTCCGGGAGGGGCTGGCCCGCCTCTTCCCGGACGCCCAGGGCGTGCGCGACGGCGGAGCCGACCAGATCCGGATCGCTCAGGGGCGCGAGCGGGACGAAAAACACGCCCTGCGCGCAGTCCGCGACCAGGTCCGCCGCCGCCTGGAGACCGAGCCGGGTCTTGCCGGTCCCTCCGGGTCCGGTAAGCGTCAGCAGACGCACGTCCGGCCGGCGCAACAGGGCGAGCACGGCGCCCACTTCGTGTTCACGCCCGACGAGCGGCGTCGGCTGCGCGGGCAGGTTATTGGGGCACAGGTCGAGCGTACGCAGGGGCGGGAACTCGGCGCGGAGCAGGGGGTGCGTCAGCTGATAGATCCGCTCCAGCCGGACCAGGTCTTTGAGCCGGTGCTCCCCCAGGTCCTCCGCGTGGGCACCTTCGGGCAGGGCGTCGCGGGCCAGCTCCTGCGCCGCCTGGGACAGGAGGATCTGCCCCCCGTGTCCGGCGGCCAGGAGCCGTGCCACGCGGTTGAGGGGCGGCCCGAAGTAGTCGCCGTTTCGCGCCTCGGCCGCGCCCGTGTGCAGCGCCATGCGCACGAGCAGCGGGCGACCCGCCGGCCACGGCTCGGCGGCCAGGGCGCGCTGGGCGGCGAGCGCCGCCTCAGCGGCCAGTGGCGCCGTGGCGAAGGCCGCGCAGAAGGCGTCGCCCACGGTCTTGAAGACGTGCCCCCCGTGTTCTTCGACGGCCTGCCGGAGCAGCGCGTCGTGGCGTGCCAGGGCGGCGCCCATGGCTTCGGGGTCACGCTCCCAGAGCCGCGTGCTCCCTTCGATGTCGGTGAACAGGAAGGTGACCGTGCCGCTCGGCGGGCTCATGGCCGCGCTACGGGAGAACGCGCGTCGAACATGTGGGCATATTCGGGCGAAACGGTCGCCGCTCCTGCCCACAGCGCACATTCGCCGCGGGCAGGATGCACGCGCCGGCCGTCAACGCCGCCCGGAGCGGGGCGGCGTGTTCGCGCGCGGGCGCAGGCTGCCCGGGAGCCGGTCGGGCCCCGGGCGCGGTATCCGCGCGCCCAGTCCACCGCCCGGACGGACGCGCGGGAATCGGTGATGCCAGCCGAAACCGTAGCCGTAGCCGTAACCGTAGCCATGACCGAAGTACCCTAGGTACGCGTCCCCGTAGTAGTTACGCTCCCGTCCGCGCGCAACGAGCGCGCGGGCCGTGTCGGGGTCGAGGGGCGTGTGCCACATGCCTTCCAGGTCCACCAGAAGCAGGCGCCGGTACTTGTCGTCGGTGACGACCCGGTTCTGCGCCCGCGCCTGCTCCAGCGCCGCGCGCTGCTCCGGCGTGAGCGCCGCCAGCGCCTCGGCGCGGGCGCGCAGGAACGCTTCGGCGATCTTCTGCTCCGCGTTCTTGATCTCGCCCAGGATACGGGCGGCCTTGCGCTCGTCGAACGTGGCCGGGGCCTGCGCCGCCTTCAGCGCGTCCTGCCGGGCCGCGACGGCGGCCTCCTGCTCCAGACGGGTGCGGGCGAACGCATCGTACGCGCGGTTCAGGCGCTCTATCTGCGTGCCGTCGAGCAGCAGGATCGCGATGATCGAATTGGTGCGGCGCGGAGACGGCGCCGCGGCCGGCGCCCGCTCGGCCGCGGTCGCGGCACTCTCGGCCCGCACCGCTGGAACGGCCGCCGCCAGTCCCAGAAGCAGGCCCGCGGCGGCAATCGTGTCAACTCGTCGCATTCGATCCGTCCTTTCCAGATATCCGAACGGCGGCGGATGCCGCCACGCTTTGTCATACGTCATTTTACCCGGCGGCGGTGCCGCGGGGAATGGGTCGTTAGCCCCCTCCCCGCGGCCCAAAATAAGGCGGGCGACCTATGTCCGAATCCCACCTGCCTGCCGGATAATGGAAGCAGGCCACAGGGAGGACGAAGATGCCCCACATACCGCTCGGCGCCAGGCAGTCGCTCACCACCTACCGCAAGATCGCCATCGCGAGCTGGAAGCACCCGCGCGACCCCAGCACCTATAGCTGGCTGGACCTGCCGGTCGAGGAGGCCGAAGCGTTCCTGAAGGCCTACCCGTCGGAGACGCGGCCGTCGCTGACCCACTACATCGCCAAGATCGTCGCGCACTGCCTGGAGGAGCACCCGGAACTCAACCACCTGCTGCGCGGCGAGAACCTGTACCGGCGCGCCCGCACCGACGTGTTCATCACCACCCTGCTGAAATCGAAGCAGGGCAGCGACCTGTCCGGCTTCGTGATCCGCGACGCCGCGAGGCGCAGCCTCGGCGAGATGGCGAAGCTGTCGGCGGAGGCGGCGGAGCGTCTGAAAAAAGGCGAAGACGCGGACACCGAGCGCACCGAACGGCTGACGGCGCGTATGCCGGTCTGGCTGCTGCGCCCGGCCATGTGGTTCCAGGACGTCGCCCACTATACGCTCAACGTCTCGCTGCGCCGGTTCGGCCTGCCCGACGACCGGTTCGGCTCGGTGATGATCAGCAACTTCGGCGTGCTGGGCATCGACAACGCCCTGGTGCCGCTCTCGCCCTACTGCCGGTGCCCGCTGATCATCGGTGTGGGCCGCACACGCCCGATGCCGGTCGTGCGGGACGGCCAGGTGGCGGTCGCCGAGTGCGTCACCATCAGCTTCACCTTCGACCACCGCTACGCCGACGGCGTCCACGGCGGCCTGATGATGCGCCGCTTCCAGAAGATCTTCGTCAAGCCGACCCGCTACGCCTCCATCTTCGAGGCGGAGAAACCGGCCGAGGTGGTTCGCGAAGGCGAGTCGCAGGAGCAGGATCGGCCCTCCACCGCGCCAGCAACCGGCTAGCGCGCGGCGGCGAAAAAGCGCACGAGCTGCTCGCGCAGGCGCCGGTCTTCCTCCTCCGCACCCGGGTACGCGAAGTGCCCGGCGGAAAGGACGAACAGCTCTTTGGGGCCGGGCAGGGCGTTGTACACGGCGAACTGCCCCGGCGGCGGCACCGCCGGGTCGAACCGCGCGGCGGCGACCAGGACGGGTACCCGTGTGCGGCGCGCGGCGGTCGCGGCGTCGAAGTAGCGCAAAACGTCCAGGACTTCCGGGTGTCCATCGTCATGGTATGTGCGCACGGCTTCCCCGCTGCCGACACACGGCATCGTCAGGCGCAGGGGATGGTTGCCGAAACTGGGGACGGACAGGTGCGCGGCGTGGAACCGGTCGTCCCAGGGCAGCGCCAGCGCGCCGATCCCGCCGCCGAAACTGCCCCCGAGGTAGTCCAGCCGCCGGGAAGCTTCCGGGAACAGCTCCAGAAGCGCGGAGGCCGCGGACCAGCAGAGGTCGGCGGCGCACCCGCCGTGCACGTACGTCTCGCGCGACCCGATACCGTGCAGAACGTGGCCCATCGCCTGATCCGGGATGTCGGGCCGCCGGCTCCGGGTGGGCAGGCCGCGGGCGCAGGGGAAGATCGCGGCGGCCTGCGGCGGCACGGGCAGGGCCAGGTCCGGCGCGTCTCGCCCGCCGTACCCGTGTCCGATGACCACGCCGCGCGTCACTCCGCCCCCGCGCGGGCGCGTCAGCCAGCCGCCGACGCGCACTCCCCCGGGCGAATCGAACTCCACCTCGAAGACGGCGACGTCCGCCGTGCCGCCGGCGTCCCGGAGCGTCGGCCGGGGCGGAACGGCCATTGCCGCCGCGAACATCCGACGCCAGAAACGGTCGAAACCTTCCGGCTTCTCGGGTGCGGGCGTTCGGAGCAGCGCGTCCAGGTCGTACCCGTAGGCCGGGTCGAACGGGAAATCGTGATCGAAGCCGGTGCCCCTCGTG
>CADCTO010000354.1 GCA_902805585.1 uncultured Armatimonadota bacterium
GCCGGTCTGCCCGGTCCGGGTATGCGAGGCGCCCGTCGTCCGCCCCTGTCCTGCCGTGGACGCCGCGCCGGACGGATTCTGCTGTGCGGCAGAAGACATCTCTATCGATCCCGCGATCAGCGCCGCCGCGAACAGGGCGGCTGTGATGCGTTTTATCATCGTACTTCGGTCCTTTCTTCTGATCCCCGCGTGTGTCGTCGCCCGGCGGTCACTTCGCGAGCGGGGTGAGCGCCCGGGTCACGTCCCGATGGATCACGGCGTCGAACTGTTTCGTCAGGTGCGCCTGGAAGTAGTGGCTCTGGCGCTCGGTTTCCGGCAGGTAGATGACCCCGATCGCCCGCTCCAGGCGCGGCTCGGGCAGCGCTTCCGCCAGCGCCCGGTTGCCGCGCAGGGGCAGCAGAAAGTCGCCGAGGCCCGCCCGGTGGAAGACCGCGGCGAAGCTGCCCGGCAACGCGGGGCGCACGTCCCGCCGCTCGCCGGGCCGGTCCCACGCGCGGGCGGCGAACACGGTGCCCGTATAGGTGGTGAAGCCGATGAGGACGGTCTGCTGCCCGTGGCGTTCGCGGGCGAGCTGGCCGATGTTCCATTCCTGCGGCGAGCCGGTCCGAGCCCAGCGCGCGTCGCCGACGTGGCTGTTGTGCGCCCAGACCACCAGTTTTGCGGGCGAACCCCTCCGGGCGCTCAGGTGGGCCGCCAGCGCGTCCAGCGTGTCGGCCATGTGCTGGTCGCGCACGTTCCACGAGGAGGCCGTGCCGCCATATTGGGCCCGGTGGTACGCCTCGGCGTTGCGGACGACGCGGGCGTTCTGGAGCACGGAAAAGAGCGCGTCGGAGCGGGCCGGATCCCCGGCCGCGCTTCGGTACAGCCGCTCCACCTCCTCGAACTGCTCGCGCACGTCGCGCTCCCGCCCGGTCGCCTCGCCGGCGAGGACGGCCAGTCCGTAGCGGTCCGGCTCGTCCCGGTAGGGCGCGAAACCGGCGTAGCGCGTCCGCGCGCGGCGGGCGGCCGCGGGGTCGATCCCTTCCAGCGCGCGGGGCACGGCGTCGGCCGACGGGCCGAGGCTGTACACGTCCAGCCCGTAGAAGCCCGCACGGGGCGCACCGGCCGGAAGCGCCTGGTTGTGCTCGCGGAGCCAGCGCGTGAAGTCGCGGACCTCGGCGTTGGCCCACATCCAGCGCGGGAAGCGCCGGGTGAAGCCGGAAAGCGCCTGCTCCGGGCTGCGGTCGCCGCCGGCCGCGGCGCCGCGCACGTAGCGGTCCACACGTTCGGCGTCGGGCCAGTCGCCCTCGATGGCGACGCCGGCGAACCCCTTCTCGCGGATCAGGCGCTGCGTGATCCGGGCGCGGTCGCGGTAGAACTCGTGGGTGCCGTGCGTCTGCTCGCCGATCAGCACGAAGCGCGCGTCGCCGACCAGGGTCATCAGCGGGTCGAAGTCGCGGTCGGAACCCGAAAGCTTCTGGGCGTTCGCCTGCAATGCCGCACGGACCGCTTCGGGCGCCGGGGGCGGGGCGGCGGGGCCGCCGCCCGCCGTCTCGGACGCGCCGCGGAAGGCGCAGCCGGTTATCACCGCCGCGGCGGCGAAAAGTCGGATGCCGATGCCGACGGACTTCATCGTTCCTTCGCCTCCGCTTCCCTTGCCTCGGCTTCCTTCACCTGGACCTCGACCGCCTCCTGTCGCGAGACCTCGCCGGGCCGGCGCTCGCGCAGGTCGAAGGCGTCGCCGTGGCTCAGGACGTGGAGCTTGACGTCGTAGATGGAGAGCGGGCGGTCCTTGCGCTCCTCGGCGATGTTGGAATGGGTGACCCCCGACCCGTCCACCACGTAGACCGCGCCGCTGCCCAGCACGCGGAAGGATGTTCCGCGCTCGACGACGATCGCCGTGTCCTCGTCGATGCCGATGCCGAGCACGCGCGGGTTCTGCGCGACGGCGCCCAGAAGGCGGCCCATCCGCCCGCGCTCGGCGAAGTGCTGGTCGATGATGACGTCTTTGATCAGACCCAGGCCGGGCGCCATGTCCAGATCGCCGATGCGGTACGACTCGTCGCCGCTGCCCCGGACCAGCATCGTCTCGCACAGCGCGGACGCGCCCGCCGAAGTGCCGGCGATGACGCCGCCCCGGCGGTACAGCGCCTCGATCCCGCAATAGACCGGCGTGTCGCCGATCTGGCTGGTGATCTTGAGCTGGTCGCCGCCGGTAAAGAACACGCCCCGCGCATCCCCCAGCAGGCGCACCTTCGCCTCGTCGCTGGCCTCCAGGCGGCTGGCGATGGGCAGCTCGACGAGGCGCCCGTCGAGGCCCAGATCCCCGAACGCCTTCTGGTACCCCTCGAAATACCCCTCCGGCTCGTGCGAGGCCACGGTCGTGACGGCCAGGTTGCCGTCCTTGCCGACGCGGCGCGCCACCTCGCGGAGGATGGTCTTGCGCCCGTCTTTGTCCTCGTGCCCGCCGATGATGATGAGCGTGCCGACCGGGGAGGAGGCGTGGTCTTCATGCGGCATGTTCAGAACTTCCTTCCCGCTGCTCCTCGCACTTGTGGACGAACGCATGCGGCGCGTCCATCGCCGACGTCCGGTAGGCGACGGCGATGTTCGGCTCGTTGTGCGCCCAGCCGATGCGGCCGGCGGTGTCTATCAGGATGCAGCCGGCGCGTCCGTCCACGCGCTCCCGCAGGACGTCCATGGCGCGCTGCGCCGCTTCGTCCGGGTGGCGGCCGCCGTCGAGCAGGTCCACGGCCGTTTTCGCGAGCACGACGCGCGCGATGGACTCGCCGTCGCCGGTCATCGAGCAGGCGCCGAGGGTGCCGTCCGCGTACAGGCCGCAGCCGGGGAGGGGAGAATCCCCGAGGCGCCCCGGCGGGTTCGTGTTCGTGCCGCCCGTGGACGTGCCCGCAGCCAGGTTCCCGTCGCGGTCCAGCGCGACGCAGCCGACGGTGTCGTGACCCGAGCGCTGCCCGGCGGCCCGCTTGCGCTCCCATTCCCGGCGCTTCCCCTCACTCACCATCTGTGCCGGGTCGCAAAGCTCGGCGCCATGGGTTTCGGCGAAGCGCCGCGCCCCGTGGGAGACCAACAGCGTCGGCTCGTCTTCAAGGACGCGCCGCGCCACCGTGATCGGGTGGCGCACGCCCTGGATCGCGCCGACGCCGCCCGCCCCGAGCGAGGCGCCGTCCATCAGTGCCGCACACATCTCCACCTCGCCGGCGGAGTTCAGCTCCGACCCGAAACCGGCGTTGAAGGTCGGGTCGTCTTCCAGCACCCGTACGGCCGCCTCGACGGCGTCCAGGGCGCTGCCCCCGCGAGCGAGCACGTCCCAGCCGGCTTGCGTGGCCTGGAGGCAGCCGGCCTTGTGCGTCTCCGCCTCGTCGGCGTATATCTCCTTCGCCCCCCCGTGCACCATGATGGCAAGGTTCATCGGGTTGCGCCGGCCTCTTCGCGGGCGTGGCGGACACCCGCCGCGCTTTCGCCTCGGCCCGGATCGCACGCCTCCGCCGCCGTCGCGCCGTCGCCGTTGCGTCCGGCGCCGTCGCCGGGGGACGGCGTCGCCTGCGGCTTGAATCCGACGATGTGCTTCCAGCAATACTTGTAGTCGTCGCAGAAGACGAACACGAGGTCGCCGGGCCGGGCACGGTTCAGCGCGCCCAGGAGCGCCTCGCATTCGCCGTCGAAGTGGAGGATGCGGTCCTCGGTCAGGCCGGCGGCGAGCGCGCCTTCGCGGATGAGCCGTGGCACCTCGCCCCGACGGCGCCCGCGAAGCAGGGTCGTCTCCTTGATGATCAACTCGTCCACCATCCCCGCCGCGACCTCGCCGACGCGACGGATGTCCTCGTCGCGTCGGTCGCCCGTGCCGGTGACAACGGCGAGCACCCGCTTGTGGTCGGGGCGGAGTTGGGCGACCAGGTCCGCCACCTTCTGCATCCCGTCCGGGTTGTGGGCGTAGTCCAGGATGACCCGGAACGGATGTCCGTCATAGACGTTGAGGCGGCCGGGATTACCCTCAAAGTCCGACTGGAAGGTGCGCAGCGCCTGCCGGATGGTGTCCAGCGGGATCTTCATCGCGTAGGCGATGGCCGTGGCAGCGAGCGCGTTCTCGACGTTGAAGGCGGCCTTGCCGCCCAGCGTCGCCGGGATATGGTGGGTCCACAGGAGCGGCAGGTACTTGTCGTCGTCGTGGATGACGATCATGTCCCCCTTGGGGGACGGCTGCCGCACGACGGCGATCCCGCCCTGGATGATATGGTCGCGCACGAGCCGGGAACTGTCTTCGCCGCCGTGCATGGAGAAGAAGACGATGCGCCCCTGCGCCCGGCGGCGCATGCGGGCCGTGTACGGGTTGTCCGCGTTGAGCACGCTGTAGCCGTCCGGGTCCACCACCTCGACGATGAGGGACTTGACGCGGGCGAGGTCCTCGATGGTTTCCACTCCCTTGAGGCCGAGGTGGTCGGAGGTGACGTTCAACACCGCCCCCACGTCGCAGCGGTCCCAGCCCAGCCCCTCGCGCACGATGCCGCCGCGCGCCGTCTCCAGAACCGCCGCCTCGACGGTCGGGTCGCGCAGCACGATGCCGGCGCTCTTGGGGCCCGTGGTGTCGCCGGCCAGGTAGAGCTTATCGTCCACATAAATGCCGGTGGAGGTGGTCAGGCCCACGCGCAGGCCGTGCGTCTTGAGGATGTGGGCGACCATGCGCGAGGTCGTCGTCTTGCCGTTCGTGCCGGTGATGGCGACCATCGGCAGGCGGCAGGGGACCTGCTCCGGGAACAGCATGTCGATCACGGGCCGGGCGACGTTGCGCCGCCGCCCCTCGGACGGCTGGAGGTGCATGCGGAACCCCGGCGCGGCATTCACCTCGATGACGCCGCCGCCCGTCTCCCGGAGCGACTTGGTGATGTCCGGCGAGATGACGTCGATGCCGGCGATGTCGAGCCCGACGATCAGCGCCGTCTGGGAGAATATCTCCTCATTCAGCGGGTGGATCTTGCTGGTGACGTCGATGGACGTGCCGCCCGTGCTCATGTTCGCGGTCGAGCGCAGGTACAGGACCTCGCCGGGTTCCAGCACGGTCTGCAGCGTCTTGTTCGCCTGCTCCAGCAGCCGCTCGACCTGCGCGTCCACCGTGATCCGCGTCAGCACCTTCTCGTGGCCGATGCCGCGCCTCGGGTCGCGGTTCACGATGTCGATGAGCTCGCGGACCGTGTGCTCCCCGTCCCCCACCACGTGGGCGGGCACGCGCTCCGCCGCCGCCGCGACTTTTCCGTTGACGACCAGGACGCGGTAATCGCGCCCCCGGAAGAACTTCTCGACAAGGACCGCACGTGAGCGCCCGTGTTCCGAGGCCTGCTCGAAACCCCAACGCACCTGCTCGGCGCTGCCGAGGTTCAGCGAAACGCCGCGCCCGTGGTTCGCGTCCAGAGGCTTGGTGACGACCGGGTAGCCCAGCCGTGTGGCGGCCTCGACGGCCTCGTCCGCGCTCTTGACGACGCGGCCCTGCGGCACCGGGATGCCCCCGTCGGCGAGCAGGCGGCCCGTGAGCGCCTTATTGCTCGCCGTCTCCACCCCGATGTGGCTGGTCTTGCTCGATATGCTCGCCCGGATGCGCTGCTGGTACTTGCCGTACCCGAGCTGCACCAAACTGTACTCGTCGAGCCGGATGAAAGGGATGCCCCGCCGGCGGGCCTCGTCCACAAGGGACTGCGTCGTCGGACCGAGCGCCAGCCGCTGCGCCACCCGGATGAGCGCTTCCAGCTCGCGCTTGTAGTTCAGCGGCGCGCCCGGGTCGGCGAGCGGCGGCGTGTCGTCGCGCGGCAGCAACTTCTCCAGCCCGGCGACGCCCTGGAGTTCGGGCGGGAGCAGGTGATCGACGATCCGCAGCGCGAGCCAGCCGGCCAGCAGGCCGACGCGCTCTTCCTGGAAGGAGTAGACGACGTTGTACACGCCCGCGGGCTCGCCCGGCGCGCTGCGCGTCTTGCCGTACGTCACCGGCGTGCCGGCCAGGCACTGCACCTCGATGGCGATGTGCTCGGCCACGTGCGCGATCCACGTGCCTTCGCGCATCCGCCGGACGAACCCTCCCGGCTCGCCGTACGAGCAGCCGTGCTTCTGGAGCGTGGGGATCATCTCCAGCAGCCGGTCCGTGAACCCATCGATCCGGTCCGAAGGATGCTCTTCGAGACGCCCCAGGTCGATCTTGAACCGGACCGCGGGCCGGTAGCCGTACGGGTTCGGGCCACGGTAGACACGGCTCTCTAACACCCGCATCCCCGCGTCGGGAGCCGCCGGCGCTTTCTCCACGTCGCTCACCGTCGCAGCAAGCACGCCGCTCTGCGGCGCGACATCAGTGTCTGTCATTGTTTTTCTCTGGTGTTCGCGAATACCCGGCGGCCGGGCACCACCGTCCTTCAGTCTCCGGACGTTTCCAACCGGTCTGTCGTGTCCGACGCATCGCCGGCGCCGATGTCCGTCGCGCCGGGGTCTGTGTTGTCGACGCCCAAGTCTTCGCCGCCGACGCTGGCGATGTCCGCGCCCGTCGCCGCGTCATCGTCCATGTCCGCCCCGCCGGCGCCGTACAGATCCTCGCCGCCTGCCGCTTCCGTGTCGTCGGTCATATCGTGTGTCCTTGTGCGGGCTTCCGCCCGTTTTCGCGCCCGGTCCAGCGGGGCCGGTGTTTCGCGTAGGGGATGTGCCTGAGCGGG
>CADCTO010000355.1 GCA_902805585.1 uncultured Armatimonadota bacterium
CGCCGTCCCGCCGCCCGCCGCCCCCGCGCCCCCGGCGGCAGCGCCCGACGAGGAAAACTTCGACCTTACCCCGGACCCCGCGCCCAGAGCGGTGGCGCCGGCCCCCCCCGCCCCCCATACCGGGGGCGCCGGAAGAGACAGCGCCGGCCACGATCCCGACCCCGGGGTTGCTCCCCACGGCGCCCCCGGTATGGGGGGCCGCCCGCGCAAACCGGGAGGCCCGCCTTCGTCGCCGCCGACGCCGCCGCGCACATCACCCACCCCGAGCGCGCCGCTGCTCAACGAGCGCTACACGTTCGACACCTTCGTCGTCGGCCCGTCCAACCGGCTGGCCCAGGCCGGCGCCTACGCCGTCGCCCAGGCGCCGGGTCAGGTCTACAACCCCCTGTTCCTGTACGGCCCCTCCGGGCTCGGCAAGACCCACCTCATGCACGCCATCGGCAACCAGGTCGCCCGCGGCGCCAGCGGGACCGGGGAAGGGCGCATCGCCTACATCTCCGGCGAGTCGTTCCTGTCCCACTACATCACCAGCCTGCGCGAACACCGCACCGACGAGTTCCGCCGCAAATGGCGCTCGGTCGATGTGCTCCTGGTCGACGACATCCAGTTCATCGCCAGCAAGGAGCACACCAAAGAGGAGTTCTTCCACACCTTCAACGCCCTGTACCAGACCGGCAAACAGATCGTCATCTCGTCCGACCGCTCGCCGCGTGAGCTGCGCGCCATGGACGAGCGCCTGCGCTCGCGCTTCGAGTGCGGCCTGATCGCCGACATCCTGCCCCCCGACCTCGAGACCCGGCTCGCCATCCTGCAGAAAAAGGCGCAGACCGAGCGCATGCGCATCCCCGACGATGTCATGCTCTACATGGCCCGGCTCGTCCAGAGCAACATCCGCACCCTCGAAGGCGCCCTGGTCAAACTCATCGCCTACGCCAGCGTCGTCGGCTCCCCCGTCACCACCCAGCTCGCCGCCGACATCCTGGGCCGCTACTACATCGCCGCCGCCCCGGCCGAAGGCGGCAGCGCCGGCGGCGGCGACCCCGACCTCACCCCGCGCAACGCCCCGCTCACCGCCGAGGCCGTCCAGCGCGTGGTCGCCAAAAAGTTCGGCCTCGCCCCCGACGCCCTGACCGGCAAAAAGCGCGACCGCGACGTCGTCCAGGCCCGCCAGATCGCCATGCACCTGATGCGCGAGCTGACCGAGGTGTCCCTGCCCGGGATCGGCCAGCTCTTCGGCGGCCGCGACCACTCCACCGTCGCCCACGCCTGCGACCGCATCCGCGCCCAGATCCCCTTCGACGATGACCTCAAGGCCCTCGTCGATGACCTGCTCAAAGAGCTGAAATCCCCCCCCGACGCCTGAACGTTGCGCCTCTCCCACGCCCTCTCCTGAGGCCCATTTATAAAACTTATGTTTAATAAGCAAAAAACTATTTCCACAGGCCGTGTGTGCCCTTGTTTGCCAACGAATCCAAGGAAAACACCCGCTTCAAGACGTTTTTGTGCCGGAAACTCCTCTGAACGTCGCTTTGCAAAACAAAGCAAACAAGTATTTCCACAGGCTGTGGATAACTCTGTGGAAATACTTGTTTGCCGTACCACCCCCTGTGGATAACTCACCAAGTTATCCACAGTATCCACAGGTTATCCACAGGGGCAAACAAAGTTATCCACAGCTTGCTTGCTTCTTATGTGTGACAATGTTTACCAGGCTGCCTCCTCAGAATCCGGCGTT
>CADCTO010000356.1 GCA_902805585.1 uncultured Armatimonadota bacterium
GGGCGGCGGACGAGCCGCTGATGACGGTGCAATGGGCGCGCGGGACGCAGCAGAGTCCGCCATGTCCCGAGCCCGGCGTGCTGACCGACTACGGCGAGGGACCAGTGGTGATGGCGCCGATTCCCGCGCCGGCCGGCACGGCGCGCGTGATCCAGATCGCGCTGAACCAGGTGGGCAAGCCCTACGTCTGGGGCGCCAAAGGGCCGAACGCGTTCGACTGTTCGGGCCTGACCGAATGGTCGTATGCGCAGATCGGCATCGACATTCCGACGGGCACGGTGGGGCAGTGGCCGCGCTTGCCGGCGCCCCCACCGGGCGGCATGGCCTCGGGCGATCTGCTGTTCTTCGACACGCGGTCGAACGGGCGGGCCGAGATCACACACGTGGGCCTGACCAGCGACCTGGACGGGGATGGCGACTGGGATATGGTGCATGCCGCCTCGCCCGAGTACGGCGTGCGGATCGACGAAGACGTGTTCGCGCGGGCGTACTACGCCAACATGTACATGGGCGCCAGAACGGTGCGCCAGGACGGAACATGATGGTATCTGGGCTCCGACGCTGGGCGAACAACGCGTGCGACGGTGCACCCTCAGCCATGCTCCTGGCCACCCTGCTCCCGGCACTGCTCCTGGCTGTGCTCTCGCATCCGGTGCCCGTGGGTTCACAGCCTGCGCCAATTGTGCTGACAGTCCAGCTCCTCACGGTGGCGCGGGAGCCGGTGCCCGAGGTCGCGGTCAGCGTGGTCGACGCGGCCACCGACCGACCGCTGGCGGCGGGGACGACGGACGGGAGAGGACAGGCACGCTTTGACGGGATGCCGCCGACGGAAATCCGGGTGCGGCTGACGGGGAGGCTGGCGGACGGGACTGCGCTGCGCCATACCCGCCAGGATCAGCGGGGAATCTGGGTCAACCTGCCGGCGCACGATTGGCTGATGGACCTGCGCGCGGACACGGACGGTCTCGTGTTCCCCGATCTTGGGCTCGGGAATGCCGGCGCTCCGGATGCGGGGGCTGCGACGGCGATCGCGGCGGGGACGTTAGCGACCGTCTACCCAACCGCGCCCGTGGCGTCGCCGGTCCCCGGCACCGCCACGCCGCGTCCTCAAGCGACCAGCGCGCCGACAGTGGCGGTACGGATACCGGCCGCGGCGAACGCACCTGTTTCCCACCCGTCGGGTGCGCCAACCTCCGACATGCCCGGTGTCGCACTGCTGGTCGTGCTCGTCGGGATGATCGGCGCCGTTCTGTGGGTATCGGCGCGCAGCCGCGGCTAGGACACCGACCGCCACGTCGATGGAATCCGGACGAATGACGACTCGAGAAAGGGCATGATGGCTCGATTCAGTGGGAACACGTACCGGTGCACGCCCAAATCTGTCCTGTTCGGGATACTCTGCCTCGTTCTGGCCGCGTGTGGGGGAGACGGGAGCGCGGCATCCGCACGCAACGGTGGGAGCGCGGAGGAGGTCCACGCAGCATTTCTGGCCGCGCTGCGCGAGAACGACCGCGCTGAGGTGCTGGCGCTGACGGTCGACGACCAGCAGGCACTCCGGGTAAACGAGTTCCTCCAACGCGTCCAGGCCTTTATGTACAGCACGACGACCGAGGGACCGCATGCAACGGGCGGCAATCTCTCGGCGGTGCGGGTGACCGGCCTGGAGGAGCGGGGGGCGGTCACGCACGCCTGGAGCGTGTGGCAGTACACGCGCAAAGCCGTCTGCCA
>CADCTO010000357.1 GCA_902805585.1 uncultured Armatimonadota bacterium
AGAGCACGCCCATCAGGGGAAAGCCGGTGCTCTGGCCCAGCGTCCGCGACAGCGACAGGAGGCCCGAAACCACGCCCAGCCGGTCGCGCGGGGCCGTCCCCATCACGGCGCTGTTGCTGGGCGACTGGAAGACGCCGAAGCCGACCCCGATCAGGCTCGTGCGCCACAGGTAGCCCGACACGTCCACGTCCGCGGTCAGCGTGCTCAGCGTCAGGCAGCCCGCGGCGAGAAGCAGCAGGCCCGCGAAGATGATCCCCTGCGCGCCCAATCGGTCCGACAGCAGGCCCGAGAACGGCGCGATGATCCCCATCAGGACCGGCACGAGCGCGATCATCAGGCCGGTCTGCGCCGGGCCGTAGTTCTGGACGCGCTCCAGGAAAAACGGCATCAGGAACGCGTAGCCGACGATCACGACGAACACCAGCAGGCTGATCAGCAGGTTCAAACCGAGCAGGCCGTTGCGGAACAGGCGCAGGTCGATCATCGGCTCCGGAACGCGCGCCTCCAGAAGCAGGAAGCCGACGAGGCCGGCCAGGGAGCCCAGAAGGAGCGCCGTCGCCCCCGCGCTGCCGAAACCGACCTCCTGTCCCAACGTCATCCCCAGCGCGTAGGCGAGGAGGGTGACGCCCAGCAGGACCGCGCCCCCGCCGTCGAACCGCTGCCCGGAACGCCCCGGCGCCCCCTCGGGCAACGTGCGCCATACGATGAAAAGCGCGATCAGGCCGAGGGGCAGGTTGATCAGGAACAGCCACGGCCAGCCCGCGCGGTCGATGATCAGGCCGCCCACCGACGGCCCGAGCGCGATACCCAGCGACACCACCGCGCCGATAACGCCGGCGGCCCGCCCGCGCTCGCGCGCCGGGAACGCGGCCGTGACGATGGCCATGGCGAGCGCGGTCACGACCACGGCGCCGACGCCCTGGAGCGCCCGGAACGCGATCAGCGCGCCGATGGTGGGGGAAACGGCGCACAAAACCGAGCCGACCGTGAACACGGCCAGCCCGCCCAGGTACAGGCGCTTGCGGCTGACCATGTCGCCCAGCCGCGCGACCCCGAGCGTGAGCGAGGTGATCATCAGGCTGTAGGAGAGCACGACCCACTGCACCAGGGGGAAGGACGCCCGGTACTCGTTCTGGAGCGTGGGCAGGGCCAGGTTGACGATGCTGCCGTCGAGCGTGGACATCAGCACGCCCAGCCCCACGCCCAGCATCACCCACCATTTCTCGGACGCGGCGGCCACGGGCGCGGCGGCTTCCTGCTGCACGGTGTCGTTCCTTGACGCTCTCGACGGCGATGTGCTACAATGGCCGCCGGTATGGGCGACGCATCTTCGGCTAGGACAACGGACGCACACCAGGAGTTCCTGATCGGCGCGAAACAGACGCTGGTCTGTCTGGGGGACTCGATCACGCAGAACGCGAGCGGCTACTGCGCTCTGCTGGCGTCGCTGATCGCGGCGGCCTACCCGGAGCGCGGCATCGCCGTGGTCAACGCGGGCATCGGCGGCAACAAGGTGCCCGACCTGCTCGCCCGGCTGGACCGGGACGTGCTGGACCGCCGGCCCGACTGGGTGACGGTCAACGTCGGCATCAACGACGTGTGGCACGGGCTGGGGAGCGCCGGGCGCGGCGGCACGCCGCTGCCGCAGTACCGCGACGGGCTGGAGACCCTGGTGGGCCGGCTCGCGGCCGCGGGCGTCAACGTCGTGCTGCTGCCGCCCACCGTGATCGAGGAAGACCTGGAGTCAGAAGGCAACCGGCAGCTCGCCGCCTACCGCGCGGCGGTGCGGGAGATCGGCGCGCGGCGCGGCCTGCGCATCGCCCCCACGGACACGGACTTCGACCGGGCGCTGGCGGCGGGGAAGGCGGCGGACCCGAACTACGTCCTCACCACGGACGGCGTCCACATGCGCCCCGCGGGCGACGCGGTCATGGCGCTGGCCGTCCTCAAAACGCTGAACTTCTTTGGCAGGCTGGTACACTGATGGCCCAGGCGAAACGACGCTACACGACGATCGACGGTACGGACTTCCTGGTGACCGTGTCCTGGGACGAGCGGAAACTGGACAAAGCGCACTGGTTCGAGGCAAAAGTGGAGGCGGGCGAGGAGGGGACCCCCTATAAATACCCGTTCCCGCCCGAGATCAGCACCTACCGGATCGGCGAGGCCGAGCACTCGTTCCGCGAGTACGTCAACATCGACTGGGACGGCGACCGCGAGGCGGCCATCAACCACTTCCTCGACACCATCTACCGCCGCGTCTACGACTACATCGAGCGCGGACACTAAAGAGGGATGAGGGGCGAGGGATGAGGTGGAGGAGATCCCACCTCTCATCCCTCATCCCTCGCCCCTCATCCCTTCAGAGCGTGGCCGCGGATGGGCGAGCGCTCGAAGAGGAGCGTTCCCCCCAGCGGCGCCGCGCACAGGGTCGGCAGGATCGATTCGGGAACGTCCCGCAGGGCGATCCGCCCGCCGGTCCGGCGCACCTGCTGGTCCAGGAGCCACAGGGACTCTGCCCCGTCCGCGTCGAGCGCGCAGACCCGGTGCATGTCCAGAAGGATGTCCTGACAGCCCGATTCCCGCAGCTCCTCCACCTGCGCCTTGAGCGAGCGTAAAGCCTCCCCGTTGACGACCCCTTCGGCCCACAACACCGGGCGCCTGGGCCGCACGCTCGTCAGCAGCGACAGCAGCTCGGGCGCCAGATCGGCCAGCATCGCTTCGGCGGCGGGCTGCGGCGCGGCCGCCACCACGGCGCGGGCGACTTCGTGGCTGTCGCCGGACAGCAGCGCCTCGACCCCCTCCGCCGCGTCCAGGGCGAGCAGCGCCTCGATCACCGTGTGGTCCCATTGCTCGCCCGCGCCGTCTTTCAGGATGTGCAGTGCGTGCTCGGGGGACAGGGCGGGCCGGTGGGACCGCGCGCTGATCATGGCCCCGAAGGCGTCCGCCACCGCCACGATGCGCGCCCCCAGCGGCGTCTCGTCGCCGCTCAGGCCGTCGGGATAGCCTTCGCCGTTCCACTGCTCATGGTGGCTGCGCACCATGGCCGTGATCGCGTTGCCCTCGAACAGGGGGCGCAGTATCCGCTCCCCGATCTCCGGGTGGCGGCGTATCTCGGCTTCCTCGTCCGGGCCGAGCCGGCCGGGCTTGTGCAGTATCGTGTCGGAGATCCCCACCATGCCGATGTCGTGGAACAGGGCGGCCACGCGCACCTGGCTGCAGAACTCCCGGTCGTGCGGTTGGAGCCGCGCGGCGAGCGCGGCGGCCAGGCCGGCCACCCGGGTGGAGCCCTCGTACGTCGCGTCGTCCTTGGCTTCCAGCACCTGCATCAGCACCTGCAGGAAGTGGTTGAACATCCGGCGCCCGCGGTCCGCGTGTACGGCCACGCGCCGCTCCAGGCTGCTCTGGTAGACGCGGGCCGCCTCTATCGCGTGCTTGCGGACCAAGGCGATCTGGAGGCGCGCCGGGACGTGCACCGCTTCGGCGCCTTTGACCACGAAGTCGTCGATGCCGTCCCGCAGGAGCGCGGCCACGTTGGCGACTTCGCTGCACTCCAGGCTCACCAGGATGGTCGTCGCAGGCGCGCCGCGCCGCGCCGCGCACCAGAGCGGCTCCTTCCCCGACCCGTACAGGCGCAGGTCGGTGACCAGCGCGTCGAAGTCACGGCCGCCGCGCAACAGCGTCAGCGCTTCCTCGCCCGTGAAGGCGAGGGTGACGTCGTAGCCGACCTGCGTCAGGCACCGGGCCACCATCATGGCCGAAGCCCGGTCCGTGTCCGCTACCAGGACGGAGGCAGCCTCTTCATTCAGTTTACCGGGTCGTGCCATCGTGTGTCGCGTCCTTCGTTAAAGCGGCGGGTCCTGTCTCTTTTTTCGGCGCGATCGCACGGCAATCGGAGGCGTTTTTGCGCCGGGCCTGCCCGGTGACCCGGCGTGGAGGCTGAGCCGCCCCGGCCCTCCGGCGGATAAAGAAGGAGAAGAAGGCCGCCGGGTGGAACCTTATCCGCGGTCGGCAACGACGCGGACCACCGGGGTTCCGGTTCGGGCGCTTTCTCCGGAGAGTGACCCGTGGCCGGCGTGCCGGAGCAACCACATCGAGGTGATGCATCTATGGTAAAGGTAGAAGCGATCGTCCGGCCGCACCGGCTGGACGCGGTCCGCACCGCCCTGGACGAGCTGGGGATCCCCGGAGTGACCGTGACGGAAGCCCACGGGACCGGACGCCAGAAGGGGTACACGCAGCACTACCGCGGCGCCGAATACACCGTCCGCATGCTGCAAAAGGTCAAGATCGAGACGGTCGTGCGTGACGAAGACGTTCCACGCGTGGTCGACGCCGTCCGGCGGGCCGCGCAGACCGGCGAGATCGGAGACGGGAAGATCTTCACGACGCCCGTTCTCGACGTCATCCGCATCCGCACCGAGGAGCGGGGCGAATCCGCCCTGCTCTGATCGTTCGCAAGAAGTCCCGCGCGAAGACGCCCGTCGTAAGGCCCCGGCGTCTTCGCGCGGAAAGTGAGGCACGCACACCATGGCGGTGGCACTTCCCGTGGTCGGACAGGCGCGCGGCGGCGGCGAGGCCGGGCCGATCTGGCGCGATTTCGAGCGCACGCGCGACGCCCTGGTCGGTGCGATGGAGATGGGGACCTGCGACGGCTGCGACGGCTGCGGCGGACGCTGCACGAACGGGTTCGGCGTCAGCCGGGCCGAATACGAAGCCGTGCAGGCCTACCTCGCCGCCGTGCCGCCCGAGGAACGGGAGCGCGTGCTCGGGCAGGATAAAGTCGCCCCCTGGCCCGGCGCGGAAGAGACCGGCGTGACGTTCACGTTCTGCCGCTACCGCGACCGCGAAAACGACAACTGCTTCATCTATCCCGTCCGCCCCACCGTCTGCCGGCTGTTCGGCCACACCCCGTGGCTGCCCTGCCCGATCGGGGCCGTGCGCCGCGTCCCGGCCGGCTCGCCGGAGCTGTGGGGTGACTATTCCGCCTTCGAGCGCAGGACGTGGGAAGCGTGGGACGAGGTGGAAAAAATAGCTATCAATAAATGAAGTGCATTACCGGCCGCCGGGTCCAAAAGCAACGGCGGCCAGGCAAGCGCCATCCCCGAAAAAGAAGGGTTGCCTTCTTTCCAGGCGTTATGTTATAATCGCGAATGGATTACGCGGGCGGTCGCTACGTTGTACCCGTTTCAAACGAAAAACCCGCGTGACCCGGAAACATTTTCAACCCAGCGCCCTTCTAAAACAGACAAGCGACGAGGCTGGCTCTGCGGTGACCGCCGAACGGTCGCCTGAAAGAACCCCACCTTCACCCGCTATCCCTTCGTTGTCTATGCGCCAGGGGTCACCGCGCGGCGTCCCCGCGCCGCTGCCATTTTGATCGTTCCCGCCGCCACGTGCGGCCTTGCGTTTTCATTTTTCTAGACGCCACGGCGGACGTGTGTGACACGTCTGTTTACTCGCCCCGCCCGCGCGCAGACCCGCAGAAGGGGTTGCGCTCCGGGTGGCCCAGGCGAGGCCCCGGCCGCGGCACGGGTTTCACAAGGAGGTTGGCCTCGTTTTGAACGCTGAAAGATTGTTCCGGCGGCTGCTCTGTCTTCTCTCCTTATTTGCCGTCTTGTTGGGCGTGGTCCCGCCGCTGTGGGCCAACGGCCCCGCCAGGAAACCCTTCCCGCTGCCGGCGTCGGCCCTGCGGCCCGGGCCGAGCAAGCCCGGCCTGTTCCGGCCCGGAAGCGGCGCCGTCGTGCCGTTGCGCCAGCGCCCGATGCAGGGAGATACGCGCTATCTTCCCGCCGGCGTTCCCGTGCGCAGCACGGAGGGCGTGAAAGGCTTTGAAAAGGCGGCCACGTCGCGCGTCTCCATCGGCGGCCCCGGCGGCGCCACGGTGCGCGAGCAGGTCATCAACATCACCCAGCAGCCGACGGTAGACGAGGTCACCCCGTTCTGGACGACCGACGAGCAGTTCATCTTTTACGTTGCGGCCATCGATACGGGCAGCGGCGTGCATTACCAGATCCATCGCGTGCGGGCCGATGCCGCCAGCGACCCCCGCTCCAACACCCCGCCCCCCGGCGCGCGGATCACGAGCGGTTCGGGCGCGGACACCGCGGACTTCCTGTTCCCGACGCTGAACGCGAACTCCACCCGCATCGCCTTCATCCGCTCCACCAACAACCGGGCCACCTACCAGCTGTACGTCACCGACGCGCCGTCCGGCGCCGACGCCCCCGCGCCGATCCGCCTGGACCCGGCCAGCGGCGTGTTCGTCCCGCTGACGGAGAGCGTCGTCCTCGGGGGCGTTTTCGGCGGCCAAACCTTCGTGGACGTCCAGCGCCCCTCCTGGCTCGGCACCGGCGACATTGTCTTCGCGGCCAAACTCTCCGGCGCCGCTAGCTACGACATCTTCCAGGTCAACGTCACCTCGGGCATCGTCTTCCAGTTGACGGACGGGCCGGCGAACGAATTGAACCCCGCCGTCTCGCCCAACGCCGACTTCATCGCCTTCGACTCGGACG
>CADCTO010000358.1 GCA_902805585.1 uncultured Armatimonadota bacterium
AGACGCGCAGGATGATCGGGTCAACGCCGCCCCCGCGGCCGCCCCCGCCGAATTCGCGCCCGCCCCCGCCGAACCCGCTTTGCTGGCCCGGCGCATTCGCCAACCGTCCCCCGCCGCCGCGCTGCCCACCGGCGCCCTGCCCGCGGCCCCGGATCACCAGGAAATCCCCCTCTTTGACGAGGGAAAAGTTTTGCAGGCCCAGCACCGCGTTCAGCATCGCGAACGCGTTCGTGAGCGACTGCGGTTTGGGGCTCTGCAGGGTGATGCCGGTGGTGAGGGTCGGGTCCTTGATGATGGTCACGCCGCTGGCCTGGCTGAGCATGCGGAGAACGGCGTCGGCGTTGGCGTTGCGGAAGTCCAGCGAGACGCGCGCCTTCGGGTTGAGCTTGAACTGCTCCCAGGCGGGCCTTTCCGGCGCGCGTCTCTCCGAACCCCCGAAGTCGAACTGTCCGAATGCGGCGGACGTCGTCGCCGAAAGGGCGACAGAAGCCGCGACGAATCGATGGAGTGTCATGGTTGGCTCGCGTTTCTTTCTCGAATGGTCCCGGGCGCCCCGGCAACGGGCGCGGCGGCGGAACCGGCGGCGCCCGGCGCCGCCGGTGCGGGGGATGCGGACGCCGCCGCGCCCGCCGTTCCCGCTCTCGGCTCGGGCGCGGTCTCGTCGAAGACCAGGCGGGTCTCCTGCCCCAAAGCGTTTCTGAGTACCACCGCGTCCGCTTCGATGGCGGCGACGGTCAGCCCGTTCCAGCGGTCCCCCGCCTTCAAAAACAGGCTCTCTTTCGTCGAGCCGTTCTCGATCAACGCGCTGCGGACGCCGTTGATGCTGCTGATCCCCGTCAGCGTCCACACGCTGCCTTCCGTGCCCGGCGGCGGGCCGCCGGGGGGAGCCGGCGGGGGAGCGGCGGCGGGCGGCGGCGCCTTCGCCGGAACGACCTTCGGCGAAAACGGGTCGCGCGGGCGCCCCGCGTACCGGACGAAGCGGGTGTTCAGGTCGGCCTCCGTGAAGCCGTCGGGGGCCGGAGACGCCGTCCGGGCGGTCCGGACCGCGGCCTTGCGCGGGGCCGGCTCGGGCTCGGTCAGGACGACCCCGGCGTACACGACCACGGCCGCGACGACGGCGTAGATGACCGGCCGGCTGATCGTTGTCTTAGCCACGGGTGCCTCCTGTCCCGCGGGCCGGCGGCGCCGGCGCCGCGTCGGCTGCGGCAATGTAGGCGGACACGCCCAGCGTCGCCGTCACGGCGCTCGTCTCCCCGTCCGAAGACGCCACCTGGACCGACCGCACGGCGAGTTTGCTGCCGGCGGCGTCCAGGGCCGCCACCGTCGCCCGGACCGCCGCGTAGGGTCCCGAGATCTGCACGCTGAACGGCAGTTCGGTGATCCCTTCGAGCGCCTGGGACCGCTGCGGCCGGAACGCGGTGATCCGCAGCGACCGGCGGGCCGCCTGCTCCGTCAACTGCTTCAGAACGGCGGCGGTCACGGCTTCGGCGTTCCCCTGCCAGAGCCGCGGCTTGACCGCCTTCCGGACCTCTTCCGTCCGCTTTGTTGCACGCGCGATCTCCTGTTCCAGCTGGCGGCGGCTCCGTTCGCGGCCGGCGACGACCCCGGCCGCGCTCGGGGGCGGGACCAGAAGCATGTAGCCCAGCGTGCCGGCCAGGACCGCGATCGAGAGCAGGATGAGCGCGCTCGGCAGGCGATCGTTCCGGTGCTTGAAACTGATCATCGCGCTCCTCCCGTCGCGGGCGTCCGGGGCGCCCGCGGAGCGGCCGCCCTCCGCCCCGTTGTCTTTACGGGCGCCGGCATGGGAAGGTTACCCACGCCGACCGCCGTTATATTGAATTGGACCACCGGCGTCTCTTCGATCTTCGCGTTATTGGCAAAGACCAGGCGGACGTCGCGGAACCGCGGGTTGGCGCCCAGCGCCGCCACGAACCGCGCCACGTCGTCGGCCGTGCGCGCCGTACCCCGGATCTGGAGCGGCTTGCCGCGCTCGATACTCAGCCCGGTCAGCCAGGCGCCGGCCGGCAGGTGGTCGCCCACCACCCACATCATATCACTGAGCGGCTGCGCGGGGGCGAACGCACGGTCGAGCGCGGTGTGGATGGCGACGGCCTTTTGCGCTCTGGCGGTTTCTGTGGTCCGGGTAGATCGGAGCTTGCCGAGCTGCCGGGCCCAGGCACCCTCGCCGCGGCGGACCACCGCCCGCGCGTCGCTCCGGTCGACCCAGACCAGGGCGACGAGCAGGAGCGCCGACAACATCATGAGCGCCGCGAGGCGGGTCCGGGTCGCGGCACGCCGGGCCGCTTCCCGCACGCGGTCTTCGGCCAGCTCGAACCCAAAATGCGGCGCTTCGTGGAGCAGGCCGAGCGCGGTGCCGGAAGCCGCGCGCGCCCCGGGCAGCGCCACGCTCCCGGCGGAGACGAGGGGCAGGTCCGCCACGCCGGCCGCGGCGAGCGTGCGCTCCGCCTCGGCCAGGGGCTCGTTGCCGCCCGGCGCCACCCGGCTGAAGCGGACGACGCCGTTCTGCACGACGTCGAGCGCCAGGCCCGCCGCGCTGTTTTCCATCAAAAGGGCGTCCGCCGACCCCGCGTGCGCCGCCACGGCCGGCGCGCCGAGGGAGACGGGCAGGATGCGCGCGGCCGTCATGTTCGCCTGCGCCAGTTCGCCCAGGAGCTGCTTCAGGTCTTCGGCCCGCATGGCGCCGATGACGGTGAGGTAGCCGTCGGCCGTGTGGTCGGCCGTCTGGACGAAGTCGAAGGCGAGCTGGTCCGGCGGCAGCGGGAACAGCTGCGCGAGCTGGACGCTGAGGATGCGGCGCAGATCGTCCGGGAGCGCCTTCGGCAGGCGGAGCGTTCGCAGGAAGACGAGGCTGCGGCCCACGCCGACGAGGACGTGGCGGTGCCCGTCGGTGATGGGGCCCAGTTCGCAGAGGCAGGCGCCCGCGGCGGTCTGGCCCGTGGCGACGTCGACCGCCTGGACCCAGCCGGGCGACCATTCGACGTGCAGCGTCGGCGCGGATTTGCGGCTCACAGGCCCGCCCCCGCTTCGACGGTCGCCGACGGCTCTTCGTCCCAGTTCCACCACGCGGGGATCTCGGGGCTCCCCTGCCGGTCCCACGTCTGCACTTCGATCCTGTCCTGGCGCAACCCGACCACCGCCTCGATGGCGACGCCGACGCCGCCGCTCTGTCCGTACGCCCGCACGATCCAGGTGTCGCTGCCGACCGTCGCGGCGTCGGCGACGGTCGGCAGCAGCGCGCCCGACAGGCCGGGCAGGGTCGCCAGCTCGCCCAGGCTGGCGAAACCGCCGGCGCCCTGCCGCGAGACGATCTCGGCGGCGACATCCGGCGTCACATTGGGAAGGGTCTGCAGGACCGCTTCCGTGGCCGTATTCAGGTTGATCTTCCCTTCTATCCGGTTCCCACCGGTGAACGTTACCGCGTCGAGGATCTGCTGACTGTCCTGCGGGCTCAGGCCGGGCAGTGACAACAGCGCGCCGAACGACGTGTACGGGGCGCGGGCGACGATCTGCACCGCGAGCAGCGGGTTCAGACCGAGCTGCTGCGCCAGCGCCCCCGGGCTCAGCCCCGCCTGTCCGAGGTTCACCCGCGCTTCGCCGCCGGCGCGCGTGTTGGGCGCGCCGCTGTCGACGGTGAGCAGGGCGGCCAGCGGCAGCGGGTCGCCGTCGGCGTCTTCGGGCAGCGGCGCCGTGGTGGCGATGTCGGTCGGGGGCGAGAACAGCGCCCGGGCGGTCCAGCCTTTGACGAGCAGAAGCTCGCTGACCGTCGTGAGCGGGCCGAGCCGGGCGTTATACGGCTGGTCCAGCTCGTTGTAGTACTCGTCCTTCGCCCCGTCCGGGCGCGGCTGCAGGCCGGCTTCGCGCCAGTCCAGAAGCCCGTCGATCAGTTCCGGCTCGACCGGCAGGAGCCGGAGCTGTTCTTCGGAAGCGCTGTTGACGTTCATGAGCGAGCCGGCGTCCAGGATCTGGAGGCGGAACGTGGCGTCCCCCAGATCGAACTCCTCGGTCCCGCCCGCGCCCAGCACGGCCCAGTCGTCTTCCAGGGTGACCACATTCGGGTCCGCGTCCTGGAGCACCGCCAGCGCGCGCGCCAGCGCCGACCGGGCCGCCACTTCCGCGCGGCGGCGGCGGAGAAGGTCCTGCGACTCCTGGAGCGCGGCGCGCTGGTTGGCGGCCAGCAGCGCCATCAGCGCGACCAGGCCCGCGATGATGATCAGCGATTGTACGAGGACGAAACCCCGCCGCCGCCGCGTTCCCCTCATGCGCCGCCCGCCTCTCCGCCGGCGACCGGGTCCTGTTCGTCCACGTCGCTCGCGGGCAGCGGCACCACGAAGACGCGCGGCGGGTCGCTGTCGGCCGCGCCGACCGGCACGTAGCTCACCATGACCGCCGCCGGCAACCGGCGCACGCCCGCTTGCGTGTCCCACACCGTCACCCATTGCAGCCCGTCCCAAAATTGGAAGCCGATCCGCTCCACCTCGTCCGACAGCACGGCTTCCGTGCCCCCCTGGGTCGGGTCGCCGTCGCTCGGGCGCTGCACCCGCTCGAAGAGGCCGGTGCGGTCGCCCGCGTCGCCGGCCGGCGTCATGCTGAGTGACACTTCCGCCACCCCCCCGACCGCCCCCCGCGCGAGGTGCTGCGTCTCGAAATCGTCTTCGCTGAGCCGGGCCACGGGCGGGACACCCGGGGCGGTCGTCGTGAAGGTCAACTGGTCACAGCCCAGGTCGTCCGCGTCCGTCGTCGCGACGCCCACGAAGTACGTCGTGGTGTCGGCGGCGTTCGCCGCCAGTTTGGCGCCCTGGAGCAGTCGGGTGATCCGCAGCTCCGTCGCCTCGGTCCGGTCCTGCTCCGCCTGGCGGGCCGCGTGGACGCGCTGCATGTCGAGCCCGGCCACGAACCCGTAGCCGACGGCCCCGGTCAGCACGGTCATCAGCGCCAGGACGACGAGCAGTTCGACCAGCGTCACGCCCGAACGCCGGCGCCGGCGCGTTCCGGGCCGGCTCATGTGCCCGCGTCCCCGGCGGCGGCGACCGGGCGGACGTAGACCAGCCCCGTCAGCGCCTGCGCATCGCCGCCGCGCGTCACCGTCACCGTCACCAGATCCACGTTCTCCGCGCCGCTCGGCTGGACGTCGATCGTCCACGAGATGTCCGAAAACCCCTGCTCGGAGAAGTCGCCGCTCGCGTCGGTCGTGCGCGGGTCGGTAATAGAGACGAGTTCGCTCATCTTCTGCGCCGCAAGCCGCTGCAGCCGGTCGGCGTCCCGCGCCTTCACGTCGGCGGCGCCGAGCGCGCGGATGCCCCCCATGACGCCCGTGAGCGCGACGGCGACGAGCACGATCGTCACCAGCACCTCGATCAGGGTGAACGCGGAGCGTAGACCCGGCCTGGAGCCGCGTTCAGCCTGCCTGCCCACCACGCTGCTCCAGTTCCCCCGCCGGCCAGCGGTCCTCGGTCATCTGCGGCAACTCGCCTTCCACCCAGCGCGCGCTCCGGTCCCCCGACAGGACGAGCGACTTCCTGGCCTCGCCTTCGACGAACTCCAGCCCCCCCGTGTCGGCGGACCCGTCGGGATACGCCGCCCATTGCCACGAAGCCACGTCGATGGGTTCGCCGGCGATCTGCGCGCTTTCGATCCGCAGGCGCTCGCCGAAGACCACCCGCTTGACCTCTTCGGCTTCCTCCTCTTCGTCCGACGCGCCCCGCTCCATCACGAGCGCGTCGCCTTCCACGCGGAGGGTCACCGGCTGGCGGGTCTTGCGCGCCTCGTTCCGCGCCTCGGCCGGCGCCCGCAAAAGCGACGCCTCCAGGTCCCGCAGGTCCTGGGAGCGTTTGATCGCCACCATGTTGGGCACGACGAGGGCGGCCATCAGCGCCAGCACGGAGATGACGACGGTCATCTCGACGAGCGTGAAGCCCCGCCGCGCGCAGAGCCGGCGTCGGGTGGCGAAGGTGACGGCAGTGACTGGCATCGGATCATTCGCTCGTCAGGTCGGAGGCGTCGCCCTCGCCGCCCGGCGCGCCGTCCTCCCCGTAGGAAAGGATCAGGAAGTCCTGGCCGTCCGGCCCCGGCGACTCGTAGGCGTACTCGTTGCCCCACGGGTCGGTCGGGATCTCCTTGCTGGTGTAGGGGCCGCGCCAGTTGCGCGCGTCGGCGGGCTGCACCCGCAGCGCGTTCAGCCCGTCCTCGCTGGACGGGTAGCTGTCGTTGTCCACGCGGTACTGCTGGAGCAGGCTGCTGAGCGTCGAGATGTCGCTGGCCGCCTTGGCGCGCTTGGCGTCCGACGTGCGGCCGACGACCCGCGGCACGACCAGGGCGGCGAGGATCGCCAGGATCAGGATGACGACCATCAGCTCGATCAAGGTAAACGCCCGGCGTTTACCTGGCGTAAACCCGGTGCGGCGGCGCGCACGGGACGAAGGGGAAAACTGCGTTTTCATTTGACCAGTTCCTGAGCTTGGAATATCGGCAGGAGCACCGACAAGACGACGAACCCGACGATCACGCCCATCGAGAGCACGATGACGGGTTCCACGAACGAGACCAGACGGCGCATGCCGGTATCGACCTCGAAGTCGAGGCTGTCGGAGACGCGGCCGAGCATCTTGGGCAGGTCGCCGGTCTCCTCGCCGATGGCGACCATGTGGGTGAGCACGGGCGGGAAGGTGCCGGCGTCGCGCATCGCGTCGGCGATGGGCCGGCCCGCGCGCACCTCCTCTTCCACCTCCAGCGCGCTCCGGTGGAACACGCGGTTGCCCGCGGACAGGCCGGCGATCTCCAGGGCCTCCAGGATCTGGACGCCGCCGAACACCAGCGTGCCCAGGACCCGGGCGAAACGCGAGATGGTCGCCTTGGTGATGACCGGACCGATGACCGGGGCGCGGAGCAGGAAGCGGTCGCGCGTTTCGGCCCCGGCCGGGGTGGAGAACCACAGGCGCAGGCCGATGACGACGCCCAGGATCGTCCCGACCACGAGCACCCAGTTCTTGGTGAGCAGGTCCGTGCTCGCGAGAAGGATCTTGGTCGTGATCGGCAGGTCGTTGCCCATGTCGGCGAAGATCCCCGAAAGGCGCGGCACGACGAACGTCAGCAGGAAGATGATGACGAACACGGCCGTGAGCGCCAGGATGGCGGGGTACACGAGGGCGCTCACGATCTGGCTGCGCCGCGCGACCTCCATCTCCTGGAACTCGGCCAGGCGCCCGGCGACCTCGCCGAACTGGCCGCTGGCTTCGCCCGCCCGCAGCGTCTGGGTGAACACGACCGGGAAAAACTTCGGGTACTTGGCCAGCGCCTGGCTGACCGGCACGCCCGAACGCACGTCCGTCAGCGCGTCCAGGGCGACGTCCCGGAGCGTCAGGCTTTCGGACTGCTCCGCGACAACCTGAAGCACGCGGTCCAGGGGCAGACCGGCGGCCGACAGGTCGGCCATGCGGCGCGTGAAGAGCGACAGGTCCTGCCGCGACGGCGCCTTGCGCCGCCCGGACGTCTGCGAGGCGGACGTGGTCGCGGCGTGCGCGGTCTCCCGGATGTCGAGCACGAAGCGCCCCTCGGCGGCCAGGTGCGCCACCGCGGCGTCCCGGTTCTCCGCCTCGACGGAGCCGGTGCGCCGGGCGCCGGCGGCGTCGAGCGCCGTGTAGGCGAAGGTCGCGTGGGCCATCAGATCGCCTCGCGCCCGCTGACCCGCAGCACCTCTTCGGGCGTGGTCCGTCCGGCCAGCACCGCCAGACGCCCGTCGCCGAGCAGCGTCCGCATCCCCTGCTGGCGGATCGCGTGCTCCTTCATCTGGTTCGATCCGGCCCGGTCGACGGTCATGCGGCGGATCGGCTCGTCGACCAGGAACAGCTCGTAGAGGCTTTGCCGCCCCTTGTATCCCGAGTGCTGGCAGCGGTCGCAGCCCCGCCCGCGCCGGAACGGCGGGTCGGGCGAAGACCAGTCGCTGTCCGTGATCCCGATGGCCTCCAGCGATTCCGGGGAGGGCAGGTCGGGCTCGCCGCAGAAGGTGCAGACCCGCCGCACCAGCCGCTGCGCGAGCGCGCCGGTGAGCGAGGAGGCGACCAGATACGGCTCGACCCCCATGTCGAGCAGGCGGGTCACGGCGCCCGGGGCGTCGTTGGTGTGCAGCGTGCTGAAGACCAGGTGGCCGGTGAGGGCGGCGTGGATGGCGATCTCGGCCGTCTCGTGGTCGCGGATCTCCCCCACCATGATGACGTCGGGGTCCTGGCGCACGATGCTCCGGAGCCCGTTGGCGAAGGTCAGGCCGATCTGCGGGCGGACCTGGATCTGGCTGATGCCCGCCACCTGGTACTCGACCGGGTCTTCGATGGTCAGGATGTTCGTGGTGGGCGAATAGATCTCCTGGAGCGAGGCGTAGAGCGTCGTGGACTTGCCCGACCCCGTCGGCCCGGTCGCCAGGATCACGCCGTAGGGCACGCGGATCAGCCGGCGGTAGCGGTCCAGCGTGTCCGCCCGCATGCCCAGCTCTTCCAGGCCCAGCATCGCCGTGCCCTTGTCCAGGATGCGCATGACGGCCCGCTCGCCGAAGACGGTGGGGACGATGCTGACGCGCACGTCGACGGGACGCGCGCCGATCACGATCTTGATGCGCCCGTCCTGCGGCAGGCGGCGCTCGGCGATGTTCATCTCGCCCAGGATCTTGAGGCGCGACACGATGGCCGCGTGCATGCGCTTGGGCGGGCTCATCACGTCGCGCAGCATGCCGTCGATCCGGTAGCGAACCTTCACCTCGCGCTCGTACGGCTCGATGTGGATGTCGCTGGTCCCGTCGCGGACGGCCTGCGCGAAGATCAGGTTGACCATCTGCACGACGGCGGTCTCGCCCGCCATCTTCTGGAGGTCCGCCAGGTCGGTCGAGTCGTCCACCTCGGTGGCGGTGCCGGTCTCGTCGGACTGGCCCGGCAGCCCGGCCAGGATCCGCTCCAGGAAGATCTCCTCGATCTTCTCGCGGACCACGCCCGGCGCGGCGAGGACGGCCTTGGTCGGCATCTGGAGCAGCACGCCCAGCTCGTCCACCGCGCCCAGCGACTGGGGCACGCCGATGGCCACGATCAGGATGCCCTCTTCGATGGCGATCGGCAGCAGCTGGTGCTTGAGCGCGAAATCGCCGGGCGCCAGCCGGACCGCGGCTTCGCTCGGCTTCACCTCTTCGAGGTCCACCCACTCGAACCCGTTTTTCATGACGACCGGCACGGGCACGGATTCGGGCACGGCACGCGTTAAGATGTCGGACATAGGAGCGTACAACAGATTCCTTACTTACTCGTGTTCTGGCGGCAGCGACGGCGGTCGCGCACGGCGGTCGAATGGAAGGATGCCTGGGGGCGCGTCGTTTCGGACCGTTCGATGTCGCCGACGGGCTCCCGTGAGCCGCACCGGTCACAACTTGCCCTGGATGATAAGGACGTAAACCACCGGCAAAGGTTCATTACAAAGGCCGAACTGTCACGCCCTTTTGGGGCGGAAGCGACGACCTCCCGCGACGCGGTGCGCGCGCCCGGGAGGCCATGTCGTCTGTCTCGATCCACAACGCACGGGGCCGCGCGTTTTTCGCGGCTGTCCGCAGGCTTTGCCGGGCCTCACGCCACAAGAGCGCGAGGCCCGGAGAAGCCCTACCAGCCGGTAACGATTACAGGGAGGTGCGTCCGGCGCCGCCGCCATTGGCGCCACCGCCGCCGCCGGCACCACCACCGCCGCCACGCCGGCCGCCGCCGAACCCGCCCCGCGCGTTGGCCGGGAATGTGAACGGCGCGCCCTGCATTTCCTTCCACTGCGCCTTCTGCGCGTCGGTCAGAAGCGCGGTGATCTTCTCATCCGTCGCCTTCTGCGCCGCCTGCATCTTGGCCCCCATCGCCTGGCGCTCTTCGGGGCTCATGTTCCGGAAGTCCACGCCCGCCATGGCGGACTGCATGTCTTCCTCGGCCCGGCGCTGGACTTCGACGATGTCTTTCTGCTGCACTTCGGTCAGCTTCAGCTCGTCGGCGACGTCCTTGCGGGTCGTCAGGGCGTTCGCACCCTGCCGCTGGAGCTCGAGCTGGCGGAAGCGCTTCTGCTGCGTCGCGTCCAGGATGCCGTTGACCGCTTTGGTCTGGGCGTCACGCATCCTGGCCATCATCGCCTGGCGCTCTTCCCGGCTGGCCTGGCCCGGGTTGCCGCCGCCCTGGCCCTGCAGGGACTGGCGCAGTGCGGCCTGGGCGGGCTCGATCTTGGCGATCTGCTCCGGCGTCATCTTCAGCTCGCGCTGCACTTCGGGGATGCGCAGCAGTTGGAGGCCGCCGCCGCCGCCACGGCCCATGCCGCCGCCGCGCCGTCCGCCCCCTTGGCCGCCGCCGCCGCCCGGCGCGCCTTGCACGTTCGCCACCACGCCCGCCGAGAAGACCAGCAGCGTAGCCGCCGCTATCCCTAGAAAACCTCGTCGTTGCATTCCGTCCCTCCCTCATACCGTCGTGTTTGGACTACCAGGTGCATTGTATCCGGCCCAGATAAAAAAATCCTGAAAATCACCGGGAAGCGGAACTCCCGCCGGGCTACCCCTTCGGGGCCGTCGCGAAGCCGCCGCCGCGCGCCTCCTCCACCCGGCTGAACTGCTGGCGGTACAGCGTGGCGTACAGTCCGCCGCGGGCCAGCAGCTCCTCGTGGCGGCCCGCCTCGACCAGGCGGCCGCGGTCCAGCACGAGGATCTTGTCGGCGTTCAGGATGGTCGAAAGCCGGTGCGCGATGATCAGCGACGTGCGCCCGCGCAGCAGCGTCTCCAGCGCCTGCTGGATCAGGTACTCGGACGTGGCGTCCAGGTTGCTCGTGGCTTCATCCAGGACCAGCAGGCGCGGGTCTTTCAGCAGCGCCCGCGCGATGGAGATCCGCTGCCGTTCGCCGCCCGAAAGGCGGAACGCCCGCTCCCCGACGACCGTGTCGTAGCCCTCGGGCAGACTCCCGATGAAGGCGTGGATCTGCGCCGACTCGGCCGCGGCGATCATCTCCTCCTCGGTCGCGCCGGGGCGGGCGTACAGCAGGTTCTCGCGCACCGTGGCGTGGAACAGGAACGTCTCCTGCGTGACCATCCCGATGTGCGCCCGCAGGCTCTCCTGGGTCACGGCGCGCAGGTCGTGGCCGTCGAGCGTGACCCGCCCTGCGGTCGGGTCGAAGAAGCGCGGCAGCAGATAGGTGATGGTCGTCTTGCCCGCCCCGCTCGGCCCGACCAGCGCCACCCGCTCGCCGGGGAGGATCTCGAACGACACGTCGTCAAGCGCGAAGGGCCCCGCGTCGCCGGAGGTCGGATAGGCGAACCCGACGGCCTCGAACCGGATGTGCCCCTGTGCCGACGGCAGCGCGACCGCCCCGGGCTTGTCCTGCACCTCGGGCTCGATGTCGAGGAACTGGAAGATCCGCTCGAAGACCGCCAGGCCGCCCTGCACGTCCACGTAGACGTTGGCGAGATTGGCCAGCGGGCGGTACAGGTTGGTCAGGAACGCCACGAAGGCGATGATGGTGCCGATGGTGAGCTGCTGCTGGATGGCCTGGTAGCCGCCGTAGGCGTAGATCATCGCGGGCCCCGTCACGCTGAACACGCTCAGGCACAGGAACAGCCATCGGCCCGCCAGCGCCTGCCGGATGTTCAGCTCCATGACGCGCCGGTTGTGCCGCGTGAAGACGTCGGCGTCGGCCCGCGCCTGCCCGAAGATCTTGGTCAGCAGCATCCCGCCGATGTTCAGCCGCTCCTGCAAAAACGCCAGCAGGTCGGCTTGGGTCTCCTGCGTCTGCTGGGACAGGCGGCGCCGGAACTTGCCGACCACGCGCGTGGGCAGGTACAGCCCCGGCACGATGATGATGGCGAGCAGCGCCAGCCGCCAGTTCATGGCGAAGATCACGATCGCCGTCGCGACCACGGTCATGAGGTTGCTCACGATGGCGATCAGGGTGGCGGTCGCCACCCCCTGCACGGCGGCCACGTCGTTGTTGATGCGCGACACGATCTCGCCGGCCCGTGTCGTCGTGTAGAACGGCAGCGACATCTTCTGCAAGTGCCGGAACAGCCCGTTGCGCAGGTCGAAGACGATGCCCTCGCCGACGCGGGCGTTGACGAAGTTCTGGAGCACGCTGATCAGGCCGCCGACGACGTTCAGCCCGATGATGGCCGCGACGAGCAGGTAGAGCAGGCGCAGGTCTTTGTCCGGGATGGCCTGGTCGAGGATGCCGCGCACCGCCAGCGGGGGCAGCACGCCCAGCGCGCTGGTCGCGGCGATGCAGGCGAAGATCACGAGCCACTGCCGCCAGTAGGGGGCGAAGTACCCCGCCACGCGGCGCAACTGGTCGCGCTCGATGCGGATGGGCTGCCGCTCGCCCGACCCGACATTCCGGTTGTTGAGGCCGAAGGTCCGCGACAGCCCGCCCAGGCTGCGCTCCGGCCCCATCCATCCGCCGCCGCCGCCACCCATCATGAGGAAGCCTTTCCGTTCGGTTTCTCCCGCAGCCCGCGCCGCAGTTTCGTCAGCAGCCCGATGAGCTGCTCTTTTTCGTCCGCGGTCAGGGCGTCCAGCAGTTCGGCCAGAACCTGTCGGTGCCGCGGCAAGGCCGCCTCCAGCAGCGCGGCGCCCTTTTCCGTGAGCTTCGCCAGGGTCACGCGGCGGTCGCTGTGGCTGTCTCGCTGCACCAACTTTTCGCGCTCCAGCCGGTCGATCAGCCCGGTCACGCTCGCCTTGGTCACGACGAGATGCCGCCCGATCTCGCTCAACGGGAGTCCCGCGCTGCCCGCGTCCCGGAGCACCAGAAGGGCGTTGAGCTGCGCGCCCGTGAGGTTCAGCTCGCGCAAACCGCGGTCGATGAACGGGTGGAGGGAGTTGTGCGTCCGCAGCACGTTGTAGACCAGCAGGGCGTCCGTATCGGCCGACACCCGCCGCTCTGCCCGCTCCGCTCGTTTTGCGTCTTCGATAGTTAGCATGTTGACTATCTGGGAGTATACTAGATGCTGCTCCGAAAAGCAACCCCGGCGTGGGGGTGCCCCCACGCCGGGGTTGCTTTTTTGGGCGTGGTTGCTACGTCGTGGCCGGGGCCGAGGCGCAGTTCACATCTTCCTGCTGCGCCGTGCTACAATGGCGCCGGGAAAACGTTCCGAGGAAGGGCTATCATGTTCGTTCACTGCGTCTACTTCTGGGAAGCGGAGGGCCTGACCGGCCCGCAGCGTCGGCAGTTCCAGGAGGAACTGCAGAACCTGCTCACCATCGAGGCCGTGCGACAGGGCTGGGTGGGCACGCCCGCCGCCACCCGACGTCCGGTGATCGATTCGACCTACACCTTCGCCCTGATCCTGGTATTCGCGGACCAGGCAGATCACGATGCCTATCAAGAGCATCCCGTCCACCTGGGCTTCGTCGAGCGCTGCCGGTCGTTCTGGCGGGAGGTCAAGATCTACGACGCTTCGGACCCGGACTAGCGTGAAGACGGTCCTGTTTCTTCTGCTCGTTCTCGCAGGGGTTTCCACCATGGCATCGGCCGCTGACACCGCCGGCGCGGTGACCGCCGTCCCGCTGGAGCTGACGGACAAAGACGCGCACGACGTGACGCTGCGCCGGTTGGAGGCGGGCGCGTACGAGATCCGCACCACGGGAGCCGACCCGTACCTCTTCACGGAGCCCATCGCGTCGACTTTCGACCCGGCGCGCCAGCACGTGCTGGCGTTCGAGTTTTTCAGCGCTACGGGCACGAACGCGTTCCAGGTCTTTCTCGGCCCGCCGGTCAGCGAGGCGCACAGCGTGAGCGGCCCGGGCCTGAGCCGAAGCGAAGGGTGGTCGTCGCACGCCGTCGATCTGAAGCCGGCGCTGGACCGGTTCGGGAGGAGCCCGCGCGTGCTCCGCCTCGATTTCGGATCTTCGGCCGGCAAGACCGTCCAGATCCGGGCCCTGCGGCTCCGCCCGCAGACGGAGCAGGAGGTGCGGCTGGCGGCGCGCCGTGCCGCGCTGCGCGCGAGCGAGAAGGCGCTGGAGACGCGCCTGCGGGACTATCTTGATCGTGCCTATCCGTGCCGCGTCACGCGCGTTTCGGTAGACGACAAACAGGTCCTGGTCGAAGGCGAAACGGCGGGCGAGCCCGGGTCGCTTTTCCTGGCCGAAGTGCCGCTGCACGAACCGGTGACCGAGCTGTCCCGGTTCCCGTCTTTGGAGCCCATCCCGACGAACGCCGCCGGCCGGTTTTCCATACGGCTGGATCGACGGCGGAAACAGGGCGAACGGGAACACGACCGTCTTCTGTCCCGCTGGGCGGTGGTGCGCGAGGCAAACGGCGGCAAGTTCGAGTTGCTCTCCCACGCGCGCTACGCGGACGCGGTGCGCCCCCGTGCGGACCTGCCGGAAGAGAGGCCGCGCAACAAAAAGGGGATCGGCGGCATCACGCACGCCGGACCCGTGAGCGACCTGGACGACCTGGGCGTCGCCGCCGGCACCGTCAACATCGTGGTAAACGGCGCGGTGTCCACTGTGCCCGGCCCGGGTCGCACGCCGTTCCCTTACGCGGGCAGGACGTGGTACGCCGAGGATCGGTACCTGGAGCAGTTGGACAAGACGCTGCTCGAAGCGGCGAAGCGGCGCCTCGTCATGTCGGCGATCGTACTGATCGGGCAGGCGGGGGACGCGCCGGCCGGCGCCTTCGGCCGTTTGATCGCGCACCCCGACGCCGACCCGGCGGGCATCTTCGCCATGCCGGACGTGTCGAGTCAGGAAGGACTGGAAGCGTACGCGGCTGCACTGGACCTGCTCGCCGCGCGGTACAGTCGGCCGGACGGTAAGTACGGCCGCATCCACCACTGGATCCTGCACAACGAGATCAACGCCGGCTGGGTGTGGACCAACGCGGGCGAGAAGACCGCCCTGCTGTACATGGACCTGTACCACAAGTCCATGCGCGCGGCCCACCTCATCGCGCGCCAGTACGACCCGCACGCGCGGGCGTTCATCTCGCTGGAGCACCACTGGACGCTGACGCCGACCGACCGGTTCTACGCCGGCCGGGAGCTGCTCGACCTGCTGGTGACGTTCTCCCAGGCCGAAGGCGACTTCCCCTGGGCCATCGCCTTCCACCCGTACCCGCAAAACCTGTTCGACCCGCGGGTCTGGGAAGATACGGAAGCCGCCTTCACCCTGGACACGCCCAAGATCACCTTCAAGAACCTGGAGGTGCTCGACGCGTGGGTGAAACAGCCGCGCAACCTCTTCCAGGGGAAACACCGCCGCACCATCCACCTAACGGAGCAGGGGCTCAACTCGCCGGATTACAGCGAGAAATCGCTGCGCGACCAGGCGGCCGGGATGGCGTACGCGTGGAACAAGATCAAGGGGCTCGACACCATCGAGGTCTTCGACTACCACAACTGGGTGGACAACCGCGGCGAAGGTGGACTGCGGATCGGCCTGCGCCGGTTCCCCGACGACAAGGACGATCCGCTGGGAAAGAAACCGATCTGGTTCCTGTTCCAGGCGCTCGGTACGGACAACGAAGAAAAATCCGCTGCCTTCGCCAAGTCGGTGATAGGGATCAGGGACTGGTCCGAGATCCGGCACCGCGGCCCGATCCGGTGACCGGTTCGGCTGCAAACCACGCGCTTTACCGGGGGATTCGCCGCGCGAAGGAGGGTTGACGGGCGTCCAGGGCGAATAGTTTGCGTACCGTGCACCGGCTCTCGCCGGGCGGCCCCCACGCCCTCGGGCGACCGGCAGTTCGCTTGACTACCCGGCGACCACGTCACAGGAGATGTGAGAACATGGCGGTTTGGATTCGCGAGCGCGTCCCTTGGATCGGGCACACCGTTTGCGTGACCCGCGGTGCCCGGGGGCTCACGTCCGGTGCGCCTGTGCTCACGGCTCGCCTGGGGTGGTCCTTGCCAGGAGCCGCCCGATGATCCAGCCGCCCGTCGCGGAGGTCGAGACGAGGGCACCTGCCGTACCGGCAAACGGCTCCCCGGAGCCGCGGGCGGAAACTGACGGCATACCGCAGGTGCGGCCTCCACGTATGGTCACGGTCCGCGCCATCCTTCTCGCGCTCCTGCTCATCCCCGTGAACGCGCTCTGGGTCGTCAAGATGGAGGTGACGCGCTATGCGGGGCACCCGACGACCATATCCCTCTTCTTCAACGTCGTCTTCTGGCTGGCCGTGCTGCTCCTGGTCAACGCGCTCGTGCGGCGGCTCGTCCCGCGCGCGGCCCTGGCGCCGGGCGAGCTACTCACCGTCTACATCATGCTCGCGCTCTCGTCGGCGATGGCCGGCCACGACATGATCGAGGTGCTGACGCCCATCCTGTCGCACGCTGCCTATTTCGCCAACTCCAGCAACGACTGGGGGTCGAAGATACTACCGAACGTCCCGCCATGGCTGTCCGTGACGGATCCCGTGGCCCTGAAAGAGTTCTACACCGGGACCGGCACTCTGTACGTCGCCCACAATCTGCGGGCCTGGTTGACGCCGGTTCTCGCCTGGACGGGCTTTCTGACCCTCCTCGGGTTCGTGATGCTCTGTCTGAACACGCTGCTCCGGCGCCAGTGGACCGAAAACGAGAAGCTGGCCTACCCGCTGGTAGCGCTGCCGCTGGAGATGGTCAGCCCGCGGACGCAGCTCTTCAAGAACCGCCTGTTCTGGCTCGGCGTGACGCTTGTCGGGACCATGGAGCTGTGGAACGGGCTGGCCTACCTGTACCCGTCGCTGCCGATGCTGCCGCTGCGGATGCAGGGGTCGGCGCTCGACCTCAGCAGCTACCTGACGTCGCCGCCCTGGAACGCCATCGGCTGGACGCCGATGGCCGTCTACCCGTTCGGCGTCGCTCTGGGGATGCTGCTGCCCCTGGACCTGCTGTTTTCCGCGTGGTTCTTCGCGTGGGTCTGGCGGGCGCAGCGCGTCGTTGGCTCGATGTACGGCTTCTCCGGCCTGCCCGGGTTTCCGTACGTGGAATCCCAGGCATTCGGCGCGTACGTGGGCGTCGCCCTCTTCGCGCTGTGGATCAGCCGCAGCCACTTCATCGCCATCTTCAACGGCCTGTTCGACCGCAAGATCGATCTGGAAGACGCCCGCGAACCGCTCCCCTACCGCGTCGCCGCCCTGGGCGTCCTGCTGGGCGGCATCGGGATCTTCGTGTTCTGCCGCCTGTGCGGGATGACGCCGCTCGTGATCGGCGCGTTCTTCGTGATCTATTTCCTGATCGCCGTCGCCATCACCCGGATGCGCGCGGAACTGGGGCCGCCCGCCCACGACCTGCACCGGGCCGGGCCCGACACGATGCTCCCGACCCTGTTCGGGCCGGGCCAGTTCACCCGCTCGGACCTGACGATGTTCTCGCTCTTCTACGGGTTCAACCGGGCGTACCGCGCGCAGCCTATGCCGATCATGCTGGAGGGCTTCAAGATGTCCGAGCAGGTCGGCAGCGGCTTCCGGCCGCTGTTCGGCGCGATGCTGCTCGCGGTCGCGGTCGGCTCGCTCGCCGGGTTCTGGGCGAACATCGACCAGGGCTACCGGTACGGGGCGGCGGCGCGCATCGCCCCGCCCAACGTCATGATGATCTTCGGCGGCGAGCCGTGGAACCGGATGAACGGCTGGCTGTCGGCAGTGCCGAACGCGGCGGAACAGTACCACAACAGCGTGGCCGTCGGGGTGGGCTTCGGCGCGACCCTGCTGCTCAACGCGCTGCGTCTTCGGCTGGCCTGGTTCCCCTTCCACCCGGTCGGCTACGCCATTTCGAGCTCGTGGTCGCTGAGCCTGTTATGGATGCCGCTCTTCGTGGCGTGGCTGGTGAAGCTGCTGCTGCTGCGCTACGGCGGACTCAAGGCGTACCGCCAGGCGCTGCCGTTCTTCCTGGGCATGATCCTGGGCGAGTGCATCCTGGGCAGTTTGTGGACGTTGGTCGGGATCGGGCTGGACATCCCCACCTACTCGTTCTGGCCCTGACCCCCGTCAAGCGATGAGGCCGCGGACTACCTGCCCGTACACGTCGGTCAGCCGGTAGTTGCGGCCGCCGTACGGGTAGGTCAGTCTGGTGTGGTCGATGCCCATCAGGTGCAGGATGGTCGCGTGCAGGTCGTGCACGTGGACCTTGTTCTCGACCGCGTGCCAGCCGAACTCGTCGGTCGCGCCGTAGACGGTGCCGGCTTTGACACCGCCCCCCGCCATCCACATCGTGAAGCCGAACGGGTGGTGCTCGCGGCCGTCGTTCCCCTCGGCGGTAGGCGTACGGCCGAATTCGCCGCCCCACACGACGAGCGTGTCCTTGAGCAGCCCGCGCGCCTTCAGGTCTTTCAATAAGCCCGCGATGGGCAGATCCGTCGCGGCGCAGTTGGCGGGCAGCTCGGCGCGAAGACTGCCGTGCTGGTCCCAGAGCTGACAGCTTTTCCGCTTGCTCGTTTCGGTGTGGTACACCTGAACGAAGCGGACGCCCCGTTCGACCAGCCGCCGCGCGAGGAGGCACTGCCGCCCGAAGGTCTGCGTGTGCTCCTGGTCCAGGCCGTACAGCGTTTTGGTCGCCGCGCTTTCGCGCTCAACGTCGAACGCCTCGGGCGCCTCGCGCTGCATCCGGAACGCCAGTTCGTACGAGGCGATCCGCCCGCTCAGTTCCTTGTCGTCCGCGCGGCGCCTCCGGTGGAGCTCATTCAGCCGGCGCAGTGTGTCCAACTCGGCGCGCTGTTCGGCGAGACCGGAGCCCGGGTTCTGCAGGTCGGCGATCGGGTTCTTCAGGTCGGCGACGAGCGTCCCCTGGTACGCGGCCGGCAGGAAGCTGGAGTTCCACAATGGCGCGCCCTGCGCCGGCTGGGCCGGGCTGATGACCACGAAGCCCGGCAAGTTCTGGTTCTCGCTGCCCAGCCCGTACGTCAGCCAGGACCCCAGGCTCGGCCGCGAGAACGCCTGCTCCCCCGTGTTCATCTGGAGGCACGCGCCGTTGTGGTTGATGTTGTCGGCGACCATCGAGCGGATCACGCACAGGTCGTCGGCGCAGCCAGCCACGTGCGGGAACAGCTCGCTCACATCGAGCCCGCTCTGCCCGTATTTCTTGAACGTCCACGGCGAGGCGAGCAGGTTCCCGGTCCGGGTGCGCTCCAGCTTCGGCTTCTCGAAGGGCAGCGGCTTGCCGTTGTCGGCCGTCAGGCGGGGCTTCGGGTCGAACGTGTCCACGTGGGACGGCCCGCCCGACATGAACAGGAAGATGACCCGCTTCGCCCGCGCCGGGAACATCGGCGGCCGAACCGCCAGCGGGCTTGCGGCGTTCCGCGAAGCCGGGACCGCCGCCGCCGCACGGGCCTCCTCGGCCGCGAGCAGGCCCGCCAGACCGAGCATCCCGAAGCCGTTGCCGCAGACGCGCAACATCTCCCGGCGGGTCAGGAAGTTGGGGCGGGCGTCGTGCGCGGGGTGGTTCCGTTTCATGGATAGCAGACCTCAATCGACATAGACGAACTCGTTGGCACAGAGCAGGAGGTGGACGTACCGCTCCCAGGCGGCCGCCGCCGTGGACGGCGGCGCGCCGGGACCCGCCACCGTCCCCCGGCGCGCCCGCGCCAGGAACGACAGACCGACCTCTGCCTCTTCCGCACTCGGGAGCCGGCCGTACAGCAGGAGGTAGGCGTGCCGGATACGCGCTTTGTCGCCGGCCGGTGCTTCGCGGACGAGACGACCGGCGACGGCTCGCGCCTGGTCCAGCACGTACGGGTTGTTCAGCAGGAACAGGGCCTGTGGCGCGATGGTCGAGACGTTCCGCTGATCGACGCTCGCCCCGGCGTTGGCGGCGTCGAACAGCGGCCCGAAGCCCCGGCGGTCGGAGCGGACGGTCATCAGGTACAGCGTGCGGCGCGGGCGCGCCAGTTCCTGCACGGCAGGGCCGCCCATCGTGGTGTCCAGCGTCCCGCTCGCGGCCAGCAGGCTGTCGCGGATGGCTTCGGATTCCAGCCGGCGCCGGTTCATACGCCCCCAGAGC